>NZ_JASBSF010000043.1 GCF_030149085.1 Microbacterium sp.
CAGAAGTGGTCGTTCCAGCCTGCTCCTGGCACCCGTCGCGAGTTGACCTTGAACGCGCCACCGGGCTCAGCTCTGGTGGTGCCGTCGTACGAGCGAGTGATGGTGAGGTAGTCCATCTCGTCGAAGGTCGCGATGAAGCGGTAGTGCTCCCGCGTTTCTTTCCACATACGGTTCTCGACGACGATCAGGGTGCTGGTGGTCTGGTAAATGATGCCGTTGTGCATCTCGGGCACTTCCAGCAAGACCGGTGACTGGGGGTAGCGCCCCGTCACGAGACGAGTGAAGAGTCTCTCAAGCGCGGGTCGCTCGCGGTCGGCGACCGTCTCGGCGCTACGCCCGATGCGGTTTCCGTGAACCCTGCGACGCTCCATGAGCCGAGGTGAACCCGTGGTCCCCGGACTGAGAGCGAAGACATCGAGCAGGAGAGCTTGGTCCTCGTTGCTCCCCGCGTGGATGGCTGAGAGGAACCGGCTACGGACCCGCTCGAAGGAGTCATCGGGCTTTTCACGGAGCACCTCGGCGAGCATGCCCGTGGGATTGAGTCTGCGCTCGGTGAAGCCTTCGTTCTTACGCATGAACTCGAGCTCGGCGGCGAGATCATCTCCACGAAGCTTCGCCACATCGAGTTCATCTTGGGTCACGATGTCGCCCCCTTCCGTCGCGTGATTCCAACTTTTTCACCACTTCCGATCGGACGCGAGTTCGGTTTCTACCGTCGATGTCACCTAACCGATTGCGACAGGAAGGAACCGACATGTTGGATCCCAAGAAGGACCTCGCCCCGTTGGGTGGAGCGTTTAGTTCGAATGGTCTGGCTCAGATGAGCTGGAACATGCAACGGCAAGCCAGCCGCGAGGTGGAGCGGGTGCAGGCTCGCGCGCTGGTAGCGGAGACGCAGGAGCAGGGGCGGGCGTTCATCGCCAACACTGCGCTGCAGAACGTCGGCGCGCTCACAGCCCTAGAGCAGCACCTAATCACGGTCGCGCCGCTGGGCGAGTCCCGCTACCGGCACATCGTCGACGCCTACGCGATGGGCGCCGCCTCGGCCATTGCGAGGTGGTGAGCGATGACTCTCCTGGCCGCGCTCCTGCTGCCCGTATTCGCGGCCGGTGCCGCGATCAACGGTGCGGTGGTGGGCGGTGAGTGGGCCGTCGGCAAGCTCCGCGACCGGAAGGCCCGCAAGCGAGCTCAGATCGAGGCAGAGCTCGACCGGAAGCAGGCTCAGCTTCGCGCCACGATCCTGCGGCTAGCGGCGGAACTGAACGGCGACGCGCTTGAGGCCCGTAAGGCCCTCATCCGCGAGTCGTTCATGGCCTCCGGCCGCATCCCGGACGACGAGTAGCAACGGTGAGGGCTCGGCGGCAGCGCAACTCACGGCGCTCCCGCCGAGCCCTCTTCAGTCCCCGCGCACGTTGTGAAATCCACACCACGACCGTCAGTCAGATTCGTCTCCTGACCTCTGGCGCGAGTCTCCGGGTCCGACCTCGCGTCCACATGTAGCGCACGGATTGAGCGATCGGACACTAGAAGATTTCATCTTTGCCCGTCATAACCAGTGGCGGTAACCGCGCCACATCATCCGCGGATTCACGAAGGGAGGGAACACACACATGAACACCACCATCAACACGAACAAGGGCGCCGAGACGTCAGCGAAGACGGCGCTGCGGTATTCCACGGCGATTCTCGACGCACCTTGGCCGACAGGCCAGCGAGGCACGCTCGGAGCAGGGCGCCACTACCCGCTGATGACCATCGAGCAGATCCGTGGCCTCCCCATCCCGGACCTCATGGCAGAGAACGCGCACCTCTACATGTGGTGCTACCCAGCAACCCGCGCACTCGCCGAGGAAATCATGCGCGGCTGGGGCTTCGAATTCAAGGACGAGTTCGTCTGGGGCAAAGACCAGATGGGCCTCGGCCAGTACTTCCGCCACGCCCACGAGACACTCCTGCTCGGCGTGAAAGGCAAGCTCACGTTCCGATTCCACGGGCAACGCTCGTTCGCGATGCTGCCGCGTCAGGACCACTCCCACAAGCCGGAAGAGGTCCACATCATGATCCAGCGCTGTAGCCCCGGCCCATATCTGGAGCTCTTCGCCCGCCGGCCGTTCCCGGGTTGGCACGTCTGGGGCAACGAGGTCACCTCGGATATCCGCGTCCTTGGCTACCCCGTACCGAGCGATGCCCGCTTCGAGGAGGTCGCCGATGTCTAACCCTCCCGTTTCAATCCCGAATCCCACCACCCGAAAGGAACCTGGCCATGTCGAATCCCGAGAAGGGTCCGCTGAACGCCCTGCTGTCCGCCGTCTTCTTGCTGTGCGTTATCTGCGTCCTGCTGTGGGTCGCGGTCACGATCATCCAGGCCATCTGGGTCTGGTTGCTCATCGGCCTGCTCGCTGCCGGACTCGTCTGGGTCGTCGTGGTCGCGCTGCGGCTGCGCCGAGACCGCTGGTAACGGCCTGGGGAGGTGCATGGTGAGCCGCAAGAGGGGAAGGCCGCGCCGCGAGTACCGGATCCGTGTCCGGGCCGAGCGTCGCCTCCCGATCGACTACCCGAAGCTCGCCCGGGCGCTGCTCGAGCACGCCGCCATCGAAGACGCAGCCCGCAGGGAAGGCGAGACCTCATCTCAGGCGCGGGACACCAGCGACGTCCCTGAGCGCGAAGGAGGCGAGTGATGGAGTGGCGTGAACTGCACTGGCCCCGACCCCTCGCAGCCCCAGCAGCCCTCGGGCTGCTCCGGGCGCTGGCTGCCGATGACCACCGGGGGCCACTCATCTGGGAAGCCCGCACCGAGGCAGGGCACACTCGGTATCTGCTCGGTGCCGAAGGAACCGACCTGTCTGGCACGCTCTCCCTGATCCGTCGCCTCATCCCCGACGTGGCGATCACCGACCTGGTGGAACCACGGCAGGAGGTGGAGCGAGCCGGGCGGGTGCAGATCCGCCGCCCGAGTCTGAACCTCTCCCTCGAGACCAGCGACGAGAGCCTCCGGGCGCTGCTCGCTGCTCTGTCAGGAGCGACCGGCAAGGACGACGTCCTGGTCGTACAGGTGATGCTGGGTCGCGGCCAGGCCCCAGAGATCCTGCCGCCGAACGCTGCCGACCCTTCGACATCCTGGATGGATCTGCTCACGACCGGACCGAGGAAGGCGACCAGCTCTTCGCGGGCGCGGCTGGAGGGGAAACTGGCACAGTACCGATTCCGCGCCGTCGCCCGCATCGGGATCTCGTCGACCTCACCCGTACGCCGCCGCCTCCTCGTCCACAGCGCGCTCGCCGCACTCCGGACGCTCCAGAGCAGCGGCACCACCATCTCACTGGCCAGCAAGAAACCAGAGAACCTCGACACCGCCCGCGTCCCGCTGCGTCAGCCGCTGCGCCTCACGCCCGAGGAAGCGCTCGCCCTGCTGGCCTGGCCGGTCGGGGAAGCGGACCTGCCGGGACTACCCCCGGCGCACCCGCGCCTGATCTCGCCACCCAAGATCTACAAGGTGCCGAAGGAACGGGTCTTCGCGCTCAGCACCGCACCTGGGCCGGAGACCTGCGTCGGCATTGGGATTGAGGACAGCCTCCGCCACACCCATATCTACGGACCTACAGGGGCCGGCAAAAGCACCCTCATGCTGCACCTCATCGCCGCCGACATCCAGGCGGGCCGGAGCGTGGTCGTGATCGACCCCAAGCGGGATCTCGGCACCGACGTCCTCACCCTTGTCCCGGAAGACCGGCACGGCGATGTTGTCGTCATCGATCCGACGCTGCCCAACCCCGTAGGCGTGAATCCGATCGCCAACGCCGGTGATGACGCCGCGCTGGTTGCCGACAACGTCCTCGCGATCTTCAAGGGCCTGTTCCCGTCAGAGTTCGGACCACTCACCTCGGACACGCTGCACGCGTCACTCCTGACTCTCGCCGCCAACCCCGGCTCGGCCCTGACTGATCTGCCGTCGCTCCTGACCGACCCGACCTTCCGGCGGAATGCCCTGCGGGCCGTCGACGATCCGGTACTCCAAGGCTTCTGGGCCCAGTTCGACGCCAAGAGCAGCGGACAACAAGCCGCTGCGATCTCACCGGTACTGACCCGGCTGCGGCAGTTCATTCTCCGCCCAGGCCTGCGTGCTGTGCTCGATCAGCCCGAGCCGCGGTTCGCGCTCGAAGACATCGTGACCAAGCCCCGCATCGTCGTCGTCACCCTCAACAAAGGCGTACTCGGCCCGAAGGCAGCCGAGCTTCTCGGGTCGCTGGTGGTGTCGCAGCTGTGGCAGCTGATCCTGCGCCGGGCCTCCGTCCCGCAGAGCGAGCGGACCCCGATCTCGATCTACCTCGACGAAGCCCAATCGTTCCTGCACCTCGACTCCGACCTCGGCGAAGCCCTCGAGCAATCCCGCTCGCTCGGTGCCGCCTGGCACCTGGCGCACCAGCATCGGGCCCAGTTCCCCGACAAGCTCCTGAAGGGAATCGACGCGAACGCGAGGAACAAGATCATCTTCGGTCTCGAAGACGAACACGCCCACCAAGCCGCTCGGACCACCGGCCTATCCGCCGAGGACTTCTCCCGCCTCCCGCCCTACGAGATCTACACCAGCCTCCAGAACAAGGGCCGCCGCACGGGCTGGTTCTCTGCCCGCGTCCTCCCACCACCCAAGATGGTCGCTTCCACCGACGCGGTCATCGCCGAGAGCCAAGCCCGGTACGGGCGGATCGAGACCCCTCCCGTGCAGCTGAAGCTCCCGCTGGACTTCCACGACGACGAGCCACTCGGACGCCGGAAACGGAGCCACTCATGAGAACTACAGCAGAGGTACAGCAGTGTCCGTTCGGACGTCTGTTCACTAACACTTCCACCGCCCAATTCCCACGACTTTCCGCCAATGCCCCCTCCGTACGGGAAACGACTATCCCGCCCTTGGCGGGATCCCTCACCGCCCGAGACGAGTACGGAGGCGCGCGATGACAGATTCCAGCACTTCGCGGATCAGCGCCTCTCGGCTACGTCACCTCCGCGGCGAACTCTCCGATCGCGACCGCGACATCCTCCAATTCCTCGCGCGCCACCGATACGCGACAACCGTCCACCTGAGGCGCGTCTACTTCACCGACCACGCAACGCTCACGGCCGCAACCAGGGCTACCGTCCGAGTCCTCGACAGGCTCCTCACCAACCGACTCATCGGCAGGCTTGAACGTCGCATCGGCGGGCAACACCACGGATCTGCCGCTTACATCTGGCACCTCGACGTTGCAGGGGAACGCCTCACCCGAACGCCCGGCGCCACCCGCCGCCGCCTCGGCGACCCATCCACGACCTTCCTCGACCACACTCTCGAAGTCACCGACACCCACGTCCACCTCCTCGAAGCGACACGAACAGGGCCATACGCCCTGACCAACGTCCAGGTGGAGGCGGAAGCGTCGCGCACCTTCGCGGCCTCCACAGGAGGAACCCGTTGTTACCCGTCACGTTGGATGACAGCCGGGGCGTCGTGGGTGACGACGTCGTCGTTGTGAGCTGAGGCGGGCTCTCGC
>NZ_JASBSF010000059.1 GCF_030149085.1 Microbacterium sp.
AGATCCGGTTCGCGGTGCAGGTCAACACGTGGGGCGTCAACGAGCTCGCGGATGCCGTTGCTGCGGCATCCGACGCGCAGATCGATGCCCTCATCGACGAGTACGAAGAGCTGTACGAGATCGTTCCTGAGCTGCGTCGCGGGGGAGAGCGCCACCAGTCGCTGCGTGACGGAGCAGCGATCGAGGTCGGGCTGCGCTCGTTCCTGGAGGCCGGCGGGTTCGGTGCCTTCACGACGAGCTTCGAAGACCTCGGCGCGCTCAAGCAACTGCCCGGCCTTGCCGTGCAGCGCCTCATGGCCGAGGGGTACGGGTTCGGTGCCGAGGGCGACTGGAAGACTGCGATCCTCGTGCACGTCGCGAACGTCATGGGTGAGGGACTGCCCGGCGGTGCGAGCCTCATGGAGGACTACACCTACGACCTCGTCCCCGGTGACGAGAAGATCCTCGGCGCTCACATGCTTGAGGTCGCGCCCACCCTCTCCAGCGCCAAGGCGACTCTCGAGATCCATCCGCTCGGCATCGGCGGCAAGGATGACCCGGTCCGCCTGGTCTTTACCGCCGACCCTGGCCCCGCCGTCGTCGTGGCGATGAGCGACATGCGCGACCGGTTCCGCCTCGTTGCCAATGTCGTCGAAAACGTTGCAGCGCCCGACCTTCCCAAGCTCCCCGTCGGGCGGGCGATCTGGAAGCCGGCGCCTGACTTCGCGACGTCCGCGGCCTGCTGGCTGACGGCGGGGGCGGCTCACCACACCGTCATGTCGACAGCCGTCGGCATCGAGGTCTTCCGCGACTTCGCCGAACTCGCCGAGACCGAGCTGCTCGTGATCGATGAAGACACCACGGTCCGTGGCTTCCAGAAAGAGGTCCGCTGGAACCAGGCCTACTACCGCCTGGCGCAGGGTCTGTGACTCACCCTGCATCCGCGGTCAGGCAGACTGGCGATATGAATGATGAGTCCGTGGCCGTGATCCCGGCATCCGGAACGCAGTACACGATCACCGCTGGCGACTACGAGTCCACGATCGCAAGCGTCGGCGCGACCCTTCGAAGCCTCACCTACCGTGGCCGCGATCTTGTCGTACCGTTCGAGCCCGACATCGTCCGACCGTCCTTCCGCGGTGCCACGCTTGCGCCCTGGCCCAACCGCATCGTGGACGGTCGCTACGTGTTCCGGGGCCGTTCGTACGAGGTGGCTCTCACCGAACCGGGGCGCGGCCAGGCCCTCCACGGCCTCGCATCCTGGCTGGACTTCGCGCCCGTCGAGACGGCGGAGAGCTGGGTGACCCTCGGAGCCACGATCGAACCGCAGCAGGGGTATCCCTGGCGGATCCGTGTCGAGACGACGTTCGCGATCGGGGTGGACGGTCTCACTCAGCGGGTGAAGGCGACCAATCTGAGCCGCGACTTCGCGCCGTGGGGCACGGGTCCGCATCCGTATCTTCTCGCCCCGGGGACCCTGGATGACTGGATCTTCACGCTTCCGGCGTCCCAGGTGCTCACGGTCACCCCCGACCGGCTCTCTCCGGTCGGACTCCAGTCGGTGACTGCGGATGCCGAACGCTTCGATTTCCGTGAACCGCGGACTCTCGGTGCTGTCATGATCGACCACGCCTACACGGATCTCGTGCGCGACCGCGACGGACTCGTGACAGTCCGGGTGACCGATGCTCAGGGTGAGGGCACGTCGATCACGTGGGACTCGCGGTGCCCCTGGGTTCAGATCCACACGGCCGACCAGCCCGGCGGACCAGAGGCTCCCGGGCACCGAGCGGGTCTCGCCGTCGAACCGATGACATGCGCCCCCGACGCCTTCAACGATGAGAGCTACCCGTTCGACACGGGGCTCGCTGTGATCGCTCCGGGTGATGCTCACAAGGCGTCGTGGCGGATCGCTGCGCTTTCCTGAGAGTTAGCTGGAAGCGCAGGCCGCTTTCGCTCTAGGCTGTGGCCATGCTCGCAACTTCCATCACCGACCAGGCCAGTGTGTCCACCCTGTGGACGACGTCGCTCATCGGTCTTGCCATCTACGTCGTGGTCGCCATTGCTCTGTGGCGAGTCTTCTCGAAGGCGGGGTGGCCCGGCATCCTGGCGATCATCCCGATCGTGAACATGTTCATCCTCGTGAAGATTGCCGGATACTCCGCCTGGCTCGGTCTGCTGTACTTCGTGCCCATCGCCAACCTGGTGCTCGCAATCATCGTGGCGATCAAGGTTGGGGAGAAGTTCGGCAAGGGAGGCGCGTTCTCATTCTTCCTGCTGTTCCTGTTCCCATTCATTGGGTACCTGATCCTCGGTTTCGGCGACGCCCAGTACACCAAGCGCGCCTGAGTCCGATCCCACCACCCTTGCGGGCGCCGGCCACGGGTCGGCGCCCGCTCTCATGCCCCGATACCCTCTACCCAGGAGGTTGCGGATGGGCAGGACGGCCGATGCGATCGCCGAGGGCGTCATCATCGCCACCGCGGCGGCGCGCCTCAGCATCCGCAACCGGATTCTCGTCGACGCGATTCGCAACGACAGCGCCTTCTCGGTCGACGCCGTGAAGCCCTTCGCGCGGCGAACTCTCGAAGCACTCGCCGACGAGCAGTCGGCAGCTGCAGATCGCGCCCGGGCCGACTGGCGTCGTGCGTGGGGGAGACAGTCCGACCCGAGTGGGACTCACGATTATCGCGGGCGTGATTCCCGAAACCTGAGGCGGCGCGCCCGACAGTACACGGGGGTCGCCAAGCAACTCCGTGAGCGGGCAACCGACGACGCGGCACTCGAGCAGCTGATCGAGCAGGCACGCGATGCCGCGTGGGGCGATGTCGAATCAAACCTTGAGCGACGCCTGATCGTCGAGGCGATGCGGCCGGATCTCGACCCCGATTATGCGTCGATGCGTGCTGCACGCATGCAATCGATCAGGCTCATCGACCTGCCTCGCCTCTCCTCTCACCAGCGCCGACTGAGCACCTCACAGGGGTCTGCACCCATGATCGATGTCGACGACTCCGGTCCGGTTCCCGATGGTGGGAGCCCCGAGGGCGAGTGAACCGCGGCGAAGCCGCCGACGATTCGCCGTGCGGGGCACTCGTGGGGTAATCTGGACGCTGGTTTGCTCGCGGAAACGCGCGGACCATGCGCCCGTAGCTCAATGGATAGAGCATCTGACTACGGATCAGAAGGTTGGGGGTTCGAGTCCCTCCGGGCGCGCACTGTGTTGAGACAGTGATGAGGTCCCTGAGCCCTGTGGCTCGGGGACCTTTTCGTTTCAGCGCGCGCTCACCGTGCGAAAGCCAGCGTTGCCCATCGACGAGTCGGGGGTGTTCTGCGAGCGCGCGGAGTTGCGGTACCGGTTGCAGTACGAGATGTGGCAGAGGTAGCTGCCGCCGCGAAGGATGCGGGAACTGCCGTTTTCGGGGCCGCGGGGATCGGCATCCGTCGAGCGTGCGTAGTAGCCGGGATCGAACCAGTCAGCACACCACTCCCAGACGTTGCCGACGGGCTGCCACAGCCCGTAGCCGTTCGGGTCGAAGGTGCGCACCGGGGCCGTCGTGAGGAAGCCGTCGTCGAGCGTGTTGACGCGGGGGAACGGACCCTGCCAGATATTGACGCGCCACATGCCATCGGCTTCCGGCTCCTCATCACCCCACGGGTACTTCTTCCCGTCGAGGCCGCCGCGGGCCGCATACTCCCACTCCGCTTCGGTAGGCAGGCGCCGCCCTGCCCACGCGCAGTACGCCATGGCGTCGTTCCAGGAGACGTGCACGACAGGGTGATCGCCGAGCCCGTCGATCGACGAGTGCGCTCCGCCCGGATGCCGCCAGTCGGCCCCGCGAACTCCGAACCACCAGGGGGTCGCGGTGGGCTGCCCCATGATGTCGCTCTCGGGAGCCTGCAGCGCCAGATGGAAGACGGCGGAGAACCCGAAGGTTTCGGCCTCCGTGAGATAGCCGGTGTCATCGACGAATCGCGCGAAATCGTCGTTCGTGACGCTCGTCGTGTCGATCTCGAACGCGCTGATCGAGACGTCGTGGCTCGGGGTCTCGCCGTCACCGACATTGGCGTCGCCGGAAGAGTCGCCCATCACGAAGCGGCCCGCGGGGATCTGCGCTTGGGGGATACAGTGACGCGCACCCGACGAGGAGGAAGCGGCGGCGGCGGCGACCGGTGCCGTCCCGAGCGTCAGGAACTGCGATCGTCCCGGAGCGCCGCACGCGCATTCGGGTCCACATCCGCCCGCGGGTTCTGCGTCGACATCCATGCGATCCTCCTCCAGCAGGCTACTGCGGCAACCGGGGCACCCACGCTCGATAGGGTTGACTCACTCTCACTGGGAAGAGCGAGGAAGCGGATGCCTGGTCCGATGCCCCTGGACGGCGTCGTCGTCGCCGACTTCAGTCGCGTGCTCGCCGGTCCGCTCGCGGCATCCACGCTCGCCGACCTCGGTGCCGACGTGATCAAGGTGGAGCGCGCCGCATCGGGCGACGTCACTCGGCAGTGGGGTCCGCCTTGGACGGGCAACTCCTCGTCGTACTTCGAGTCGGCAAATCGGGGAAAGCGCTCGCTCGGCAATCGGCATCCGTCGATCGCGCCGTATGAGGCGCTCGACACCGGCGAGGGAGTGCTTGCGCTCGCCGTCGGAAACGACGCGCAGTTCGTGCGGCTGTGCGAGATCGTCGGTGACCCGGACCTTGCGGGTGATCCCCGCTTCGTCACGAATGCGCAGCGCGTCGCCCATCGGGATGAGCTGGCGGTAGCCCTCGAAGCTCGGCTGCGCAGCGACACCGCGGCATCCTGGGCAACGCGGCTGATGGATGCTGGTGTGCCGGCGGGCACGATCGGCACCGTCGCCGACGGCTTCGCGCTTGCAGAACATCTCGGTCTCGACCCCCGGGTTCCCGTCCCCGGTGGCGCTGACCAGATCCGGTCTCCGCTGCGGTTCGAGCGGACGCCGATCGGCCGGTACGAGCGTCCGCCGCGGCTCGACGAGCACGGTGATGAGATTCGCCGGTGGCTTGCGGCCGACCCCGACTCGATCGGTCAGGCGAGTGATCTGCCCGAAGGAGAAGACCGTGGCATCCATGGATGACGCCATCGACATCGCCGGCATCGATGGTCTGCTCAGCGATGATGAGCGCGCCACCCGCGATGCGGTCCGCGCGTTCGTCGAGCGGCGCGTGAGCCCCCACGTCGCCGACTGGTTCGAGCGCGGCGAGATCGATGATCTGCGCGGGCTCGCGAGGGACCTCGGGCAGCTGGGGGTCCTCGGCATGCACCTGGAGGGCTACGGGTGTGCCGGAATGTCGGCCACCGAGTATGGCCTCGCGTGCCTCGAGCTCGAAGCCGCCGACTCCGGCATCCGCTCGCTCGTGTCGGTGCAGGGTTCGTTGGCCATGTACGCGATCTGGCGCTGGGGGAGTGAGGAGCAGAAGCAGCGGTGGCTTCCCTGGATGGCTGCCGGAGAGGTGATCGGATGCTTCGGTCTGACCGAACCGGATGCCGGTTCAGACCCCGCGAGCATGCGAACGCGAGCGCGCCGCGACGGCGAGGACTGGGTGCTCGAAGGCCGGAAGATGTGGATCACGAACGGATCAGTCGCTGATGTCGCGGTCGTGTGGGCGCAGACCGATGGCGGTATCCGGGGGTTTGTCGTTCCGACGGACTCGCCGGGATTCTCGGCGCCCCAGATTCACCACAAGCTGTC
>NZ_JASBSF010000080.1 GCF_030149085.1 Microbacterium sp.
GTACACCAGTTCCAGTACGTGATCGAGACGGAGCGACGCTTCTACCTCGCCAATGACGTCAACGTCGTTCGCCGGGACACGGAGCACGACTTCTACTTCGAGATCACGATGAACGACGTGTGGGTGTGGGACATCTATCGCGCGGACCGCTTCGTGAAGTCCGTGCGCGTGCTGACCTTCAAGGACGTCAACGTCGAGGAACTCCAGCGCGGCGACTTCCAGTTGCCTGACGAGCTCACGCTCGACAGCTAAGCGTCCTTCCTCCCCAGGCGCATAGTTCCCGAGCTTCTTCGCGTCTCGCCCCGATCCTCGCTGTCGCCGATGGGCGCGCAGCAACGCTGGGGGAATGGCAACGAAAGACGAACTCGGCAGGGCGGGTGAAGACGCCGCCGAGGCCTACTTTCGGGCGCGGGGCTTCGAGATCCTCGATCGCAACTGGCGTTGCCGCACCGGTGAGATCGACCTGGTGGTCGCCGATGCCGACACTGTCGCGATCGTCGAGGTCAAGACGCGACGATCCGCCGCCTTCGGGCATCCGTTCGAGGCGATCGACGCACGAAAGCTCCACCGCCTGCACCAGCTGGCGCGAGAGTGGCGCACCGCCCACCGTGATCTAGCCGGCAGCCGCCACGTACGCGTGGACGGGCTTGCGATCACCGGTGACCCCGCGACGCCGCTGCAGATCGAGCACTTGCGAGACCTCGCATGAGTCTCGCTCGCACCTGGGCGATCTCGCTCGTGGGAATCGAGGGCGTCGCCGTCGAAGTCGAAGCCGATCTCTCCGATCAGCTTCCCGACTTTCGCATCATCGGACTTGCCGACCGTGCGCTCGGGGAGTCCTCTCAACGCGTACGCAACGCCTGCGCCAATAGCGACGTTCCGCTTCCGAGTCGTCGATTGACCGTCAATCTCTCACCAGCGAACCTGCCGAAACACGGCTCCGGGTTCGATCTCGCGATCGCTGTCGCTGCCCTGGCTACACAACTGCCGCTGTCTGCTGATGCGCTCATGCGTACTGCGCATATCGGTGAACTCGGCCTCGACGGCAGATTGCGCCCCGTGCCCGGCATCCTTCCCGCCGTGCTGGCCGCAGCTCGGGCGGGACTCGAGACCGTCGTCGTGCCACGCGCCAGCGAGGACGAGGCAGCGCTCGTACCCGGAATCACCGTGGTCGGTGCGACGAGTCTCAGTGACGTTCTCTCCCGACATGGGATCGAGGCGCGGCTGCCCGAGGCCGATCCGGTGGATCTCCCCAGTGACCTTGGTGTACCGGAGGAGACTCTGGACCTCGCTGACGTGGTTGGACAAAATGACGCTGTCGCCGCGCTCCTTGTCGCGGCCGCTGGTGGCCACCATCTGCTCATGACGGGTCCGCCGGGCGCCGGAAAGACGATGCTCGCGCGGCGACTTCCCGGGATTCTGCCGCCGTTGGATGACGAGGCCGCGTTGGCTGCGGCATCCATCCGTTCGCTCTCGGGGAGCGCTGTCACTCATCTTTCGCGGGTCCCACCGTTTGAGGCGCCGCACCACAGCGCGAGTGCTGCAGCTCTCGTCGGCGGTGGATCTCGTGCGCCGCGCCCCGGCGCAATCGCGCGCGCAAGCGAGGGTGTGTTGTTCCTGGACGAGGCTGCAGAGTTCGCCACGACGGTGCTCGATGCGCTGCGTCAACCCCTCGAGTCCGGGCGCATCACCGTCCATCGAGCCGGATACACGGCATCCTTCCCCGCGCGGTTTCAGCTTGTGCTGGCCACCAACCCGTGTCCGTGCGGAAACCGGGGGCTTCGAGATGCCGTCTGTGAATGCCCGTCGCAGGCGATCAGGCGCTACCAGAACCGCCTGTCGGGCCCGCTTCTCGATCGCGTCGACATCGAGCTGACCCTGCTGCGGGTGGGCCGTGTTCCCGAGGCGCGGGGAGCCCTGGACTCTGCCCATGCCCGGGCGCTCGTGGTCGAAGCCCGTGATCGGGCCGCGCGACGCCTGTCGAATACCCCGTGGCGGCGAAACGCCGATGTACCGGGCACGTGGCTACGCTCCGGCGCTGGGGCGCTCCCGCCCGCGGTTCGTGCCCCGCTCGATGGCGCCCTGGCGCGGGGCACTCTGACGCTGCGCGGCTATGACAGGGTTCTGCGGGTGGCGTGGACGCTCGCCGATCTCGAGGGGGAACGGATGCCGACCCCCGACCACATCGGGCGCGCACTGTTCCTGAAGCGAGGAACAGTCTCGTGATTGATCCGCAGCGCGCTCGAGACGAGCTCGGCCCTCTCGTGACGGGCCCACTCTCCGACGACGGCATTCTCGATCGGTATGCCCGCGTGGTCTGGAACAGCCTGACCGAGCCGGGTGACGCGGCAGCGGGGATCCTGACGGAATCGCTCGGGGCTTTCGAGGCGCTCGCACGGGTGCGGCGCGGGGACATCGGCGACAGCATCCTGGACCAGAGCGAGGCCCGTGCGGCACTGCAGCGGTGGGAACCGAGGATGCGGCCGGGTACGGTGGCTGGCCTCCTGCGTACTGCCCGTGCCGCTCGACTGCGGCTCGTGACCCCTGCCGACGAGGAGTGGCCCGATGCTGTCGACGACCTGGGAGCGCACGCACCCCTGGCACTATGGGTGCGCGGCGACCCGCGGTCGATCTCCGCGGCCCGCACGGGGGTGGCCATCGTCGGAGCGCGTGCGGCCACATCGTACGGGGAACATGTCGCGGGGGAGTTCGCCGCTGAACTTACCGCTTCCGGAATCCCCATCGTGTCGGGTGCGGCCTTCGGTATCGACGCCGCCGCTCACCGGGCGACCCTCGCCGGTGGCGGCTGCACGATCGCGCTCATGGCGGGCGGGCTGGAAAGGGCGTATCCGCAGGCCCACACCGAGCTTGTCGAGCGCATCGCCGCGACAGGTGCGGTCGTGAGCGAGGTCGCGCCGGGCTTCGCTCCCACGAAGTGGAGATTCCTGCAGAGGAACCGGCTCATAGCAGCCCTGTCGGCGGCGACAGTCGTGGTCGAAGCCGGGTGGCGCAGCGGATCGCTTAACACCGCGCATCACGCGAGCGCCCTGGGCCGCGCGATCGGAGCAGTGCCGGGGCCGGTTACCAGCGCAGCGTCGGCGGGTTGCCACCGGCTCCTGCGCGAACTCGAAGCGACCTGCGTCACCACCGCTGCCGACGTTCGCGAGTTGATCGGCTGGGGGGAACTCATGGGCCTGAGCGGTCGTGACGCCGAACCTCGCACCACCGACGCCACCCGTGTCCGTGACGCCCTCAGCACACGAGTGGCGCGCACCACGCAGGAGATCGCGCGGCGCAGCGGCCTCAGCACTGGAGAGGTTCAATCCCACCTCGGAATCCTGCACCTGGACGGAGTGGTGACGGCAGACGCGGGCGGCTGGCGGCTGGCGTGAGAGGCTCGGGGTGAGGAGGTCAGGCAGCGATGACACAGCAGACAGGCAACCGGTGGCGTCCGGTGATCGCCGCGCTAGCGAACCCCGACGTTCGCGTCGCCTTCGGCTTGTTGCTCATGGGCGGAGACGCTGCTGGCTATCTTGATGCGAAGTCACCGTCGCGGCGCGAGCACATCGTCCGGGTGCTGACCGCGTCGGGCGCAGTTCGCGTGGAAGAGGGCGGGCTGGAGCTTGAACCGACGGTGTTCGGCGACATCCTTGCCGAGGCGTCGCCCCGAAAGGCAACGGATATCGGAAGGTTCCTCGTCGACGGGCGCATCACGCACTACCCGGCGTCGCTACGCGAGCGTGATGATCTGTTGCGATGGGTTGTCGGGCGCGTTCTCGAGCACGGTGAGACGGTCTCGGAACCTGTTCTCACCGGCCGGTTGCGCGTGCTCGTCGATGACACCGCACTCTTACGGCGCTACCTCGTTGATTCAGGCCTTGTTGACAGGAGCCGGGATGGGGCTGCGTACACGCTCCGGGGCGAGGCCGCGGATACCCCGCCTTCGTGAGCTGGAGACTGCGGCACCTCGCGCCACACCGGGTTGGGCGCCGTCGCCGCTTGGTCGGCTGAGGCATCCTGTCTGCATGGACATCTCCGAGGCTGCAGAGCGCTACCTGCGCTACGTCGCCGATGTGCGCCGGCTGTCTCCTGCAACGGTGCGCGCGTACCGGTCGGATCTGACCGACCTGGCCGATGCTGTGGGTCCCACCCGGGTACAGGATGTCGATCTCGAGATGCTGCGGAACTGGATGTGGCGCGCGAGCGAGCGCGGCGACGCTCGGTCCACCCTCGCGCGGCGTGCTGCTGCGGTGCGCACCTTCTTTGCGTGGGCACTGGATGCGAACCTCATCGACACGGACCCTGCGGTGCGCCTCGTCGCGCCCAAGCGCGGGCGAACGCTGCCGAAGGTTGCCTCTGCCGACGGCCTTGCCCAGTTGCTCGATGAGCTCGGGCAGTTAGCAGGAACGGGGGGCGACGCGGTTGATCTGCGTGATCACGCCATGCTCGAGCTGCTCTACGGGGCAGCGCTGCGCGTCTCGGAGCTGTGTGCCCTAGACCTGACAGATCTCGACAACGGGCGCCGGACCGCGCGCGTCTGGGGCAAGGGGGCGAAAGAGCGGGTCGTGCCCTACGGGGGTGCCGCTGCGCGCGCACTGGATGCCTACCTTGTGCGAGGTCGGCCGGCGCTTGCCGTGACCGATACCGCCCGCAGTGCACTCTTTCTCGGCGTTCGTGGCGCGCGCATCGGCTCGCGTACCGTCTACGACGTCGTCGCTCGACGCGTCGGCGCGCTCACCGGGGGGAGTGTGGGCCCGCACGCTCTGCGACACTCCGGCGCCACCCACCTCCTCGATGGTGGTGCCGACCTGCGGTCGGTGCAGGAGATGCTCGGCCACGCGAGCCTGGGTACGACGCAGATTTACACTCATGTCTCCAGCGAGCGGCTGACGGCGAGCTACCGTCTCGCGCACCCGCGGGCGTAGACGGACGCGGCACCACCCCTGCGTCTCTGACGATCTGCGCTTCCCGCGTAGGGTAATCGCATGCATGCTCCGCGCCGCACGCTCGGTGTCGCCCTGGCCGTCGCCTCGGCTTTCGCGCTCGCCGGATGCATCGCGCTCCCGGGACCTCGTGTCACCGTCGTTCCGACACGGGGAGCCGTGACTCCGGTTCCCTCGCCCTCCTGGGAAACGCAGGCACCGACTCCGGCACCTACAACCACGGTCTCTCCGACATCCGCACCAGATGCGCTCTGCGTGAACGGGAAAGCCGTCCTGGCAGGCAACGATGTCGTGTTCTCGCTGACGGGCGACTGCGCCGACGTGACGATCGCCGGCAACCGGATCGTCGTGCAGATGGACGGATCAGCGGACACCGTGTTGCTCCAGGGGAGCAATAATGATGTCGCGATCGGCGACATGGGTGATGTGCGTATCGAGGGAAACGACAACAGCTTCGTCAGTGGCGGGATCGGATCTATGCAGATCGCTGGTGACCGCATGCGCATCGACGCTGACGGTGCCATCGGCGACATCACGGTCAACGGAAACGACAACACCTTCAGCGCAAGCGGGTACGGCACGATTCAAGACAACGGCGGCAGAAACGTCTTTGGTTGATCCCGTCGCCCACGGCTGATCTGGTTTCTTTTGGCTAGCCACAGCACGGGAGCAGTACAGCGCGGGGCACGCCGCCCAACAGCACGATTGGGTTGATGTACTCGCCATTCCAGCGCACGCCGAAGTGCACTGCTCCGACGGGGGTGTGGCCGCCCTCGCTCACGACACCGACATCTTCGCCTCGCGCGACGCGGTCACCTGTCGACAGGGATGAGG
>NZ_JASBSF010000083.1 GCF_030149085.1 Microbacterium sp.
GAGGACCCGAGAGGCCGAGCTTCTGGTTGATCTTGTAGCGACCGACCTTGGCGAGGTCGTAGCGCTTGGCGTTGAAGTAGAAGTTGTCCAGCAGCGCACGGGCAGCCTCAGCGGCGACCTGCTCGCCCGGACGGAGCTTGCGGTAGATGTCGCGAAGGGCGTCTTCCTTCGTGAGGATCGTGTCCTTCGACAGGGTCTCTTCGATGGAGTCGAAACCGGCGAACTCCTCAAGGATCTGCTCGCTGGTCAAACCCAGGGCCTTGAGGAACACGGTGACGGACTGCTTGCGCTTACGGTCGATGCGAACGCCGACCTGGTCGCGCTTGTCGATCTCGAACTCGAGCCAGGCGCCGCGGCTCGGGATGATACGCGCCGAGACGATGTCCTTGTCGGAGGTCTTGTCGGGAGTCTTGTCGAAGTAGACACCGGGCGAACGCACCAGCTGGGAGACGACGACACGCTCGGTGCCGTTGATGATGAACGTTCCCTTGTCGGTCTGCAGCGGGAAGTCGCCCATGAAGACCGTCTGGGTCTTGATCTCACCGGTCTGGTGGTTCATGAACTCGGCCTCGACGTACAGCGGGGCGGCGTAGGTCTTGCCGCGCTCCTTGCACTCTTCGATCGAGTACTTCTCGGGCTCGAGGTAGGGGTTGGTGAACGAGAGCTGCATCGTCTCGCTGAGGTCCTCGATCGGCGAGATCTCCTCGAAGATCTCCTCGAGGCCGCTCTTGACCGAGATGTCGTTGCGGCCGGCTGCCTCAGCCTCGGCGAGGCGGGCCTTCCATGCGTCGTTTCCGACGAGCCAATCGAAGGACTCGGTCTGCAGCGCCAGCAGGTCAGGGACCGTCAGCGTGTCGGAGATCTTGGCGAACGAGAGGCGGGAAGCTCCGCGGCCGTTCTTGGGGGATGTGGTGGTGGTTGCGTTGCGCGCAGCAGCCAAGGGGATTACCTCCGTGGGCCCGGGCGGGGCACTATCCTTGTCGTCAGGTGAAGCGTTCGGTCCTCCCCGAAAACCCACGCGTCTCGCACCGCATCGAGCGGGGACACGCAGGCACAGCCGACCACCATATGAGGGCAGGGGGAATCCAAGAGCGCAACCACCAACTATACGCGTTCCGGCACGCCGTGTCCACCCGGATTCTTGACGAGTCCAAATTCGTGCGGTATAACCGGCGGACTCAGCGCTGAGGCGCGTGCCGGAAGTGGATGGTCGCACCCGGCCCCGCCTGGGCGAGCAGGTCGAGATCGGCATCCAGAACCGTGGCGATCACGGGGTAGCCGCCGGTCACGGGCCCATCGGCGAGCAGGATCGTCGGCGAGCCCGACGGCGGCACCTGGATCGCCCCCGGGACCATTCCCTCGCTCGGCAGCTCTCCGGCGTCGCTGCGCTCCAGGCGCGGGCCCTCGAGCCGCATGCCGACCCGGTCGGCCGCAGCACCCACCGTCCACGTCGCCTCGAACAGCGCCCTTCTCGAGGCCAGCGTGAAGGCATCGTCGCGCGGCCCGGACATGAGTCGGACGACCAGATCGGCCGGCGGTGGACTCCAGGGGGCGAGATCGGATGCCGGGACGTCGTCAACCGGCGGTTCCCCGACAGATAGCACGGTGGCAACACGGAGCGGTGTGGGCCCGAGGCCGGCGAGGGTGTCGGTGGCGGCCGAACCCAGGACATCCCGGGTCTCGATGCCCCCGCGGAGGGCGAGGTACGCGCGAACGCCGGCCGTGAACCACCCCACTCGCAGACGCTCTCCGCTCCGCCACAGGTGCGCCGCACCGTGGTCGATGTCGTTTCCGTCGATGGTGAGCTCTCCCCACGCGCCGGTCACGGCAATCCACACATCAGCGAGGGCGGTGGCTTCGAATCCCCCCGCGGTGATCTCGAGGCCCGCCGCGTGCTCGGGGTTTCCGACGAGCCGATTGGCTGTGCGCAGGGCGGTGCGATCCAGAGCGCCAGAGACCGAGACGCCGAGCGACCCGGCTCCCCGGCGCCCGGCATCCTGGATCGTCGCCAGCAGCCCCGGAGCATCGACCCGAAGCAGCGGCCGGGTCTCGACATCCCTCTGCTCCCCCGATACCGCGTGTACGGCTGTT
>NZ_JASBSF010000096.1 GCF_030149085.1 Microbacterium sp.
GCATCGGAATCACGGGCGGGCTCCTGCTGTTTGGCGGCGCCTCGGCCTTCAGCCTCGCACCTGCCTTCGCAGAGTCGTATCCGAGCTGGGATGACGTGCAGAACGCGAAGGCGAACGAAGCCGCCAAGGCGCGTGAAGTCACCCGCATCGAGGGGCTCATTCAGAACCTCACGGCCGAAGTCGAGCGCACCCAGGCCGAGGCCCAGCGGCTGTCCGATGAGTTCTACGTCGCCCAGCAGGCCTTCTTCGACGCCGCCAAACGTGCCGACGACCTGCAGGCCCAGGCGGACGCGCAGGCCGCTGCCGCCGATGAGGCCGCGCAGAAGGCGGGACGCATCGCCGCGCAGCTCTACCGCGACGGCGGCGATGACACCGCGATGCAGTTGTTCTTCTCCGGTTCGGCGGTCGGCGCCGATGAGCTGCTGGCGCGGCTCGGAACGATGGACAAGCTCCTGGAGCGGAACCAGACGGTCTATGCCGAGGCTGTCACGGCGCGGGATTCCGCGCAGAGCCTCAGCGACCAGGCTGTGCAGGCTCGCAACGAGCGCGACCGCCTGCAGCAGGAGGCCGAGCAGAAGATGGTGGCAGCGCAAGAAGCCGCCGCAGCTGCACAGGTCGCACTCGACAATCAGACCGCGCACCTCGGCGAGCTCGAGGCTCAGCTGTCTGCGCTGAAGGACGAAACCGCGAAGACGGTCGCCGGTTACCAGGCGGGCGTGGAGGCGGCACGCAAGGCGCGCGAAGAGGCAGAGCGCAAGGCGCGTGAAGAAGCGGAGCGCATCGCGCGCGAGCAGGCAGCCGCGGGGGGCGGCAACGGCGGCGCCGTCACGGGTGGCGGATGGGCGCGCCCGTCCTCCGGGTACGTCTCCTCGGGCTATGGCCCCCGTTCGAGTGTCTGTAACGCGAACTACTGCTCCTCGAGCTGGCACTACGGCTATGACTTCGCCCCCGGATGCTCCGCCGCGATCTACGCTGCCGGATCCGGTCGCGTCGTCTACGCGGGATACAACGGCGGCTACGGCTACTACATCAAGATCGACCACGGCGGCGGCATCGGCACCGGCTACGCCCACATCCGCCAGGGCGGCATCTTCGTCGGCTACGGTCAGCAGGTGTCGGCCGGTCAGGTCATCGCGAGCGTCGGCAACACCGGCAACTCCTTCGGCTGCCACCTGCACTTCGAGACCTACGTCAACGGCGCCGCCGTCAACCCGTCCGGGTTCATGGCCGCCCGCGGCGTGTACTTCTGATCCGGCCGCTCACGCGCGTCACGCCGGTCGAGAACAACGGAAGCCGCGGCATCCGTCTCGGATACCGCGGCTTCCGTGAAAAGGGGCGCGGGTGTCAGAGCGTGTTGGGCGCTTCGCCCTCACCCTGCGTGCGGGTTTCGCCCTCGTGCTCGTCGAAGCGCTCGACGGCCTCGGCGATCAGGCGCTCCGCCTCGGCGGCATCGGCCCAGTCATCGACCTTGACCCACTTGCCGGGCTCGAGGTCCTTGTAGTGCTCGAAGAAGTGAGCGATCTCCTTCTTCGTGTAGTCGGGGATGTCGGCGACGTCCTGGATGTGGTCCCAGCGCGGGTCCTTCGCGAGGACCGCGACGACCTTGTCGTCACCGCCGGCCTCGTCGCTCATCTTGAGGACGCCCACGGGGCGGACCTTCGCCAGGATGCCGGGGTAGAGGTCCCGGTCGAGGAGGATGAGCACGTCGAGCGGGTCGCCGTCCTCGCCGAGGGTGTTCTCGAAGAAGCCGTAGTTGGCCGGGTAGCCGAAGACGGTGTACAGGATGCGGTCGAGGAAGACCCGTCCGGTGCCGTGGTCGACTTCGTACTTCACGCGGCTGCCGCGGGGGATCTCGATGACGGCGTCGTACGCGCCCATACTGTGTGCTCCTTTGTCGGTGACGGGGTGCCGCGACCAGCCTAGTGCGCCGGATTCCGCGCTCCCACGCCTGTCGCGACGGAGCCGACTCCCCTCGCCAGACCGGTTCGGCGGGGTGCCCGGCCGCGCCGATGTCGGGGGAGACGGAAAGTGACGGGTGAGCAGACGCGGGCGGCCCGGTAGCGTTGCGGCGTGGACGTTCGACCGGGTCTGGATCCGGCCGTCGCAGAGGTGCGGCGGGCGGTGCGGCGCGCCCTCGCGGGCCTCCCCGAGGGCTCGACGGTGATCGTGGCCCTGTCGGGTGGACCGGATTCCCTGGCCCTCGCGGCGGCAACGGCCTTTGAGGCGCCCAAGCGCGAGATTATCGGCGTCGCCGTCACCGTCGATCACGGCCTCCAAGACGGGTCGGCAGAGGTCGCGGCCCGCGCCGCGGCGACAGCCGAGGCGCTCGGCCTCCCCGCCCGCGTCGTGCGCGTCGTCGTGCGTGACGGCGCAGGACCTGAGGCTGCGGCTCGTGACGCGCGATACGGTGCCCTCGATGCCGTCGCCCGAGAGGCCGGCGCAGCCGCGATCCTCGTCGCCCACACTCTCGACGATCAGGCCGAGACGGTGCTGCTGGGCCTTGCCCGCGGGTCCGGGACGGCGAGCCTGCAGGGCATGGCGCCCGTCAGCGAACGGGACGACGGATGTGTCATCCTGCGTCCCCTCCTCGAGGTGCGGCGCACGACAACTCAGGCCGCGTGCGCGGCGGAGCGCCTCGCACCCTGGGCCGACCCCCACAACACCGACCCCCGCTACGCGCGCGTGCGGGTGCGCGAGCGGGTGCTTCCCGTGCTCGAACGGGAGCTCGGACCGGGGGTTGCGGAGGCGCTCGCGCGCACGGCGAGCCAGCTGCGCGAGGACGCCGAGGCGTTCGCGGAGATGATCGACGAGATCATCGAAGACGTCGTCGAGCACGCCGAGGCGGGGATCTCGCTGTCGGTCGGCGCGCTGGCCGCCAACCCCGCGGCGCTGCGGCATCGCCTCATCCGTCATGTCGTCGCCGCCGAGTTCGGCCAGAGCCTCACGCGTTCGCAGACCCTCGATGTCGCACGCCTCGTGACCGGCTGGCGCGGGCAGGGACCGATCGATCTGCCCGGATGCCGCGCGGCCCGTGTCAGTGGACGGATCGAGTTCACCGCCCGCTGACCGTCCCCGTACACTCGGAGGCATGCGTGCCGAGGAGGTCCAGTCCGACATCACCCGCGTTCTGGTCACGGAGGAGCAGATCCAGGCCAAACTCGAGGAGATCGCCGCGCAGGTCACGGCGGACTACGCGGGCAAGGAACTCCTGCTCGTCGGCGTTCTCAAGGGCGCCGTCATGGTCATGGCCGACTTCGCTCGCGCGCTGCCGTCGCACATGACGATGGACTGGATGGCGGTCTCGTCCTACGGCACCGGCACGCGATCGAGCGGTGTCGTGCAGATCCGTAAGGACCTCGACACCGACCTGCACGGCAAGCACGTCCTGATCGTCGAAGACATCATCGACTCGGGCCTCACGCTCAGCTGGCTGCTGACGAACTTCGCGTCGCGCGGCGCGGCATCCGTCGAGGTCTTCGCGCTGCTGCGCAAACCGGATGCCGCGAAGGTCGAGGTGGACTGCCGCTACATCGGATTCGACATCCCGAACGAGTTCGTCGTCGGCTACGGTCTCGATTATGCGGAGAAGTACCGAAACCTCCGCGACGTCGCAATCCTCGCCCCTCACGTCTACAGCTGACGGGCCCTTCGCGCGGTCTGTTCCCGGTACGCCGTGGGCGAATGCTCAGTCGTGGCATAGCAAGCCCGCGATACCCTGAGTCCACCGTTCCCGCGTTCCCGCGCGGCGCGGCGCCTGATCGACGGAGGGACCGGGTTCACCCCGAACCATGGATTTCAAGAAGCTCACTCGCAACCCGCTGCTGTACGTCGCGCTCATCGCGGTGTTCCTCATCATCGGATTCACGCTCATCTCGAGCCTCGGTGGCGCGAAGCAGATCACGACCCAGCAGGGACTCGACCTGCTGGCAGGAAACACCGTGACGGAGGTCGTGAACACCGACGGTGATCAGCGTGTCGACATGACGCTCTCGGAGCCCTACGAGGGCGCGACCGACGTGCAGTTCTACTACGTGACCGCTCGCGCCGAGGAGGTCGTCAACGCGATCGACGCCGCCAACCCCGTCGACGGCTACAACGACGTCGTCCCGCGGGCCACGTGGTTCGACGGGTTCCTCTCCCTGTTCTTGCCGATCCTGCTGCTCGGTGTGCTGTTCTGGTTCCTGCTCTCGTCGGCGCAGGGCGGCGGCAGCAAGGTCATGCAGTTCCGTCGCTCGCGCGCCAAGCTCGTGACCAAGGAGACCCCGACCGTCACCTTCGAGGACGTCGCCGGATCCGACGAGGCGATCGAAGAGCTGCAGGAGATCAAGGACTTCCTCAAGGAGCCGGCCAAGTTCCAAGCCGTCGGCGCCCGCATCCCCAAGGGCGTGCTGCTGTACGGCCCTCCCGGAACCGGCAAGACACTGCTGGCCCGTGCGGTGGCCGGCGAGGCCGGCGTGCCGTTCTACTCCATCTCGGGCTCGGACTTCGTCGAGATGTTCGTCGGCGTCGGCGCGAGCCGCGTCCGCGACCTGTTCAACCAGGCCAAAGAGAACGCCCCCGCCATCATCTTCATCGACGAGATCGACGCGGTCGGCCGTCACCGCGGAGCCGGCATGGGCGGCGGTCACGACGAGCGCGAGCAGACGCTGAACCAGATGCTCGTCGAGATGGACGGCTTCGACCCCAAGGCCAACGTCATCGTCATCGCCGCGACCAACCGTCCCGACATCCTCGACCCCGCGCTGCTGCGCCCTGGACGCTTCGACCGCCAGATCGGTGTGGACGCGCCGGACCTGCAGGGACGCAAGCGCATTCTCGAGGTGCACGGCCGCGGAAAGCCGCTCGCCGACGGCGTCGACCTCGAAGTCGTCGCCCGCAAGACGCCCGGCTTCACCGGCGCCGACCTCGCGAACGTTCTTAACGAAGCGGCGCTGCTGACCGCCCGCTCCAACGCGCAGCTGATCGACAACCGTGCGCTGGACGAGGCGATCGACCGCGTACTGGCCGGCCCGCAACGCCGCACGCGCGTCATGAAAGACAAGGAGAAGCTCATCACGGCCTACCACGAGGGCGGTCACGCGCTCGCGGCGGCGGCGATGAACTACACCGACCCCGTCACCAAGATCACGATCCTGCCGCGCGGGCGAGCCCTCGGCTACACGATGGTCATGCCGCTTGACGACAAGTACTCCGTGACCCGCAACGAGCTGCAGGACCAGCTGACCTACGCCATGGGCGGCCGTGTCGCCGAAGAGATCGTGTTCCACGACCCGACGACCGGCGCCTCCAACGACATCGAGAAGGCGACGAACATCGCCCGCAAGATGGTCACGGAGTACGGCATGACCACGGATGTCGGTCCGGTCAAGCTGGGCCAGAGCTCCGGCGAGGTCTTCATGGGTCGTGACATGGGTCACGGTCGCGACTACTCCGAACGGATCGCCGAGCGGGTGGATGCCGAGGTGCGCGCCCTCATCGAGCAGGCTCACAACGAGGCCTACCAGGTGATCAACGACAACCGCGAGATCCTCGACAAGCTCGCCCTCGAACTGCTCGAGAAGGAGACGCTCGACCACCTCGAGATCGAGGAGATCTTCAAGGACGTGAAGAAGCTGCCCGAGCGCCCGCAGTGGCTCTCGAGCGAGCAGCGTCCCGTGTCGGTGCTCCCGCCCGTGGAGGTCCCGCGTCGTCCCGCGCCGTCCAGCGTCGCCGCATCGACCGAGGCCGACTCCGGCCCTGCCGAGAAGGCGCCGCGACGCCGGCCGACCGGACAGGCGCGTCCCGCGACCGCGTAGGCTCGCCTGGTGGCCGTTGACCGTGAACGCGTCGCCGCACTGGTGCGCGAACTGCTCGGGGCGATCGGGGAGGACCCCGACCGTCCCGGTCTCAAGCTGACCCCGGAGCGGGTGGCGGATGCCTACTCGGAGTTCTTCGCCGGTATCGGCGAGGACCCCGCTGCGCCCCTGGCGCACACGATCTCGATCTCGCGAGGTCCGGCGCCCGAAACGCTGCCCTCGGGAGCGGTCATGGTGCGCGACATCCTGTTCCGCTCGGTCTGTGAGCACCACCTGTTGCCGTTTCGCGGTCACGCCCACATCGCCTACCTCCCGGGGGAGAAGGTCGTGGGGCTCGGTGCGCTGCCCAAGGTCGTGGATGTGCTCGCTGCGCGGCCGCAGGTGCAGGAGCGCCTTGCCGAACAGATCGCGGACACGATCTCGGAAGCGCTCGATGCTCGCGGTGTGCTCGTCGTGTTGGATGCCACCCACGAGTGCGTCACGATGCGCGGGGGCCGCCAGACCGACGCATCCACCGTCACGATCGCGGCTCGCGGGGCTTACGAGGAGCCAGTTGCTCGCGCCGAACTGATCGCGCTCATCGGGGCGAGCTGACATGTCGACGCTGGTCATGGGGGTCGTAAACGTCACGACCGATTCGTTCAGCGATGGCGGCCGCTACCTCGACACGGGAGCCGCGATCTCGCACGGCCTCGCGCTCTGGGCTGCCGGTGCCGACATCCTCGACGTCGGCGGCGAGTCGACCCGCCCCGGTGCCGAGCGGGTGGACCCCTCGATCGAACGCGACAGGGTCGTGCCCGTCATCCGTGCCCTCGCCCAGCGCGGTGCCTGGATCAGCATCGACACGATGAACGCGTCGACGGCGCTTGCCGCTGTCGACTCGGGCGCGCGGATCGTCAACGACGTGTCAGGGGGACTCGCGGATGCCGCGATGTTGCCCGCCGTCGCCGAGACTGACGCCGAGATCATCCTCGGCCACTGGCGTGGGCCCTCCCGGGAGATGTATGCGCCGGCGCAGTACGCCGACGTCGCCGCCGAGGTGGCAGCCGAGCTTGCCGAGCGGGTTGCTGCGGCCCGCGCGGCGGGCATCGCTCCCGACCGGATCATCGTCGACCCCGGCATCGGCTTCGGCAAGCGCCCCGAGCAGAACTGGGAGGTCCTGCGCGCCCTGCCAGAGCTCGTCGCGGCAGGACAGCGGGTGCTGCTGGGCACGAGTCGCAAGCGATTTCTCGCTGAAGCGCTGGCCGAGGCATCCGTTGACGCCGAACGCCGCTTTGCCGAGCGCACGGGAGCCGCGGCTACCCGCGCTGGCGGCGAAGACTCGTCAGGCGACACGATCGGCACGGTTACCGAAGCTCGGCGCGATGGCGCGACGGCCATCACCAGTGCTCTTGCCGCGCGCGCCGGGGTGTGGGGCGTGCGGGTCCACGACGTCGCCGGCACGCGCGACGCCCTGCAGATCGCGGAGCTGTGGGGAGGTTCGGATGCCGCAGCTCGATGAGATCCGGCTCGAGGGGCTTCGCGTCTTCGGCCACCACGGCGTCTTCGATCATGAGCGCGAGAACGGTCAGGACTTCGTCATCGACCTCGCCCTCAGCGTCCGTGCCGAGCGCGCCGCCCAGACCGACGATGTCGCCGACACCGTCCACTACGGCGAGGTCGCCGACGCCGTCGCGGACATCGTCGCCGGCGACCCGGTGAATCTCATCGAGACGCTTGCCGAGCGGATCGCGGATCGCGTGCTCGCCTTCCCCGGTGTTCTCGCGGTGCGGGTCACGGTGCACAAGCCGCAGGCTCCCATCCAGCAGCAGTTCACGGATGTCTCCGTCACGATCACGCGCCGGAATGCGGAGGCCCGAGCGTGAGCCGCCGACTGGCCGAAGGCGTCGACGGGAACGCCCATGCGGATGCCGCTCCCGCCGTGGACGCGGTCGTCGCGCTCGGGGCGAACCTCGGCGATCGGCGCGAGACGCTGGCTGCTGCTGCCGCCGCGCTCGGGCACCTGCCGCTGGTGTCGGCGGTGCGGATGTCGGAACCAATGGAGTCGGTCGCGGTCACCCTCGACGGCCCCGATCCGGACGCACCCGGCTACCTGAACGCCGTGGCCATCGTCACGACGCGCCTCGCGCCTACCGTGCTGCTGAGCTACCTGCACGCCATTGAGGACCAGCACGGACGCGTGCGGCGTGAACGCTGGGGCGATCGCACCCTGGATCTGGATCTCATCGCCTACGGTGACCTCATCTGCGACACCCCGACGCTGACGCTTCCCCACCCCCGTGCAGCCGAACGCGACTTCGTGCTCGCGCCGTGGCTGAGCATCGACCCGGATGCCTCCCTCGTCGGCGCCGGGAGCGTCGCCGACCTCCTCGAGCGCCTCGGGGATGCCTCGTGAAACGCACCGGCGCTGGCATCCTGATCGCGACCGCCGCCATTGCGGTGGCAGGCGGCTTCCTCGTGAACCAGCTGCTCACCGCGACGGGACGCGCGACGTTCACGCCGCTGATCACGCTGCCCGTTCTGCTCGTCGCGCTCGGGGCCATCGTGGTCGCTCTCGCGATCCCGGTGTGGCGAGCATCCCGGGGGCACACCCGCGCGCCGATCAACCCGTTCCGGGCCGTGCGCATCGCCATGCTCGCGAAGGCGTCGAGCCTGCTCGGCGCAGCATCCGTCGGGTTCTCGGGAGGATTGGTGGTTTTCCTCCTGACCCGACCCGTGGTCCCGCCGTTAGGCTCGATGGCGACCCAGTTGGCAACGCTCGTCGCCGGGCTT
>NZ_JASBSF010000098.1 GCF_030149085.1 Microbacterium sp.
ATGTTCGCGGTCTCGTGGCTCGATACCGGGCGACTCCCGATCGCGCCGGGCAGGCTCCGCGACATCCAGTACGTCTCTGCGGTCGTGCGCACCGACGGTGTCATGATCTGGTTCATCGCGAACGACACCGGCCTGCACCTGCGGTGCCGCTACCCCGATACCCCAGAGGCGCGGCGCAATGTCGGGGCGTGGCTGGATGCCGTCCACTCCGGGCTTCGCGACACGATCGGCGCGTGATCGGTTCGGTCGCGCCGTCATGAGGGCGAAACCATAACGCACACGCGGCGCAGCACGACGCGACCGACGCTGACCTGTACCGGGAGCAGGCGCTAGCCTGAGGCCCATGACGGCACCGACGCCCGAGGCCACGACGCCCACCGACACCCGCTTCTTCGGCCAGCCGCGGGCCCTCGCCACGATCTTCGGCGTCGAGATGTGGGAGCGCTTCAGCTTCTACGGCATGCAGGGGATCCTGCTGATCTACCTCTACTACTCGGCCGCGCAGGGTGGACTCGGGATCGACGAGGGGGTCGCGACCGGGATCGTCGGCGCGTACGGCGGCGCCGTCTACCTCTCGACGATCCTCGGCGCGTGGATCGCCGACCGGATACTCGGCTCGGAGCGCGTGCTGTTCTACAGCGCCGTGGTCATTATGCTCGGCCACATCGCCCTCGCGCTGCTGCCGGGACTGCTCGGCGTTGGCGTCGGCCTGGTGCTGGTCGCCGTCGGATCGGGAGGCCTCAAGGCCAACGCGACCTCGGTCGTAGGCATGCTCTACACGACGGACGACCCGCGCCGGGATGCCGGTTTCTCGCTCTTCTACCTCGGCATCAACCTCGGCGCCTTCCTGGGCCCGCTCCTGACGGGTCTGCTCCAGTCCACTGCCGGTTTCCACTGGGGCTTCGGCCTCGCGGCTGTGGGGATGGCGATCGGTCTCGTCCAGTACACCCTCGGTCGCAAGCGGATCCCGGCAGAGGCATCCGTCGTGCACAACCCGCTGCCTCGCAATCGCTACGCCCTCATGATCGGCGTTGCCGTGGGCGCAGTCATCGTCATCGCGATCCTGACGTTCGCGCGCGTGATCCGAGCAGACAACCTTGCCGATGTCGTCATCCTCGTCTCCCTCGCGGCGACGATCGCCTACTTCGTCGTGATCCTGAGCTCGCGCAAGGTGACAGCGGTCGAACGTTCGCGGGTGGTCGCGTTCATCCCGTTGTTCATCGTGAGCGTCGGGTTCTGGTCGCTGTACCAACAGCAGTTCACGGTCATGACGGTCTATTCCGACAAGCGCTTGAACCGAGACCTGTTCGGCTGGGAGATGCCGGTGCCGTGGGTGCAGTCGATCAACCCGATCTTCATCATCATCCTCTCGGGAGTCTTCGCGGCTCTGTGGACCAAGCTCGGCACACGCCAGCCGTCGACGCCCGTGAAGTTCGGACTCGCGGCCATCATCATGGGCGCCGCGTTCCTGCTGTTCCTGCCCTGGGCGGGAGGCGGTGAGAACACGACACCGCTCCTCGCGATCATCGGCATCCTGTTCGTGTTCACCGTCGCCGAACTCCTGCTCTCGCCGATCGGATTGTCGATCACGACCAAACTCGCTCCCAGTGCCTTCCGCACGCAGATGGTGGCCCTCTTCTTCCTGTCGGTCGCGCTGGGGACCGCGATCGCGGGCTGGCTCGCGCAGTTCTACGACCCACGCAACGAGGTGCCGTACTTCTCGAGCCTCGGGATCGCCGCGATCGTCTTGGGCGTCGCGCTGCTGCTGGCCGTGAAGCCCGTCCTGAAGCTGATGAAGGGCGTGCGCTGAGTCCAGCACGATCGGTGGCTGCGATCGACACACGAAGACCGATGGCACAGATCGGCGCTGCAGGGAGTGAGGACGAGCGCAGCACACGAGAGAATCGGTCCATGCCCACAGCCCAGCTTCCCCTCGATCACGCGTGCCTCATCGTCCACGGCACGGACTCCCCCGGCATCGTCGCGGCGGTCTCGGCTCTGATCACGCGGCAGGGCGCGAACATCGTGCAGTTCGATCAGTACTCCGACAACCCGGCCGGCGGCGCCTACGTCCAGCGCGTCGTCTTTCACCGGCCAGGCCTGCGCGAGGCACTGCCCGCGATCGAAAACGACCTTGCCACGACCCTGGGCGACGGGTTCGATCTGCAGTGGGCGATCACCGACCAGTCGGTTCCGAAGCGGATGGCGATCCTCGCCTCGAAGCAGGACCACTGTCTGCTCGACCTCCTGTGGCGTCATCGTCGCGGCGAACTGCCGGTGGAGATCCCGGTCGTCATCTCGAACCACACGGATGCCGAGGCTGATGTCACCGGTTTCGGCATCCCCTTCGTGCACGTGCCTTCGGTCGCCGGGTCCGACAAGAGCGCCAGTGAAGCCCGCATCCTCGAGGTGCTGGCTGACGCGGATGCCGACTTCGTGGTTCTCGCCCGCTACATGCAGATCCTGAGCGGCGAGTTCCTCGAGAGCGTGCGGGTGCCCGTGATCAACATTCACCACTCGTTCCTTCCAGCGTTCGTCGGCGCCCAGCCCTACCGCCAGGCGAAGACCCGCGGCGTGAAGCTCATCGGAGCGACCTCGCACTACGTCACCACCGACCTCGACGAGGGGCCGATCATCGAGCAAGACATCGTGCGGGTCACGCACGCCGACACTGCTGCAGACCTCGAACGACGTGGCGCTGACGTGGAACGTGCAGTGCTTTCGCGCGCCGTGCTCTGGCACGCGCAAGATCGCGTCATCCGTCACGGAAACCACACCATCGTCTTCTGACCGCTCGGCCCCACGGGGCACATTGTCGCGACACCGAAGCGCCGGATAGGCTCGCGGAGTCCCCTATCTCGAGGAAGAGGCAGCTCATGGCCATTGCAGTGACAAATCCTGCGACCGGCGAAGTCATCGAAACCTTCGAGCCTCACGATGAGGCCGAGGTCGAGCGCCGCATTGCCGCCGCACAGTCGGCGTTCGTCGCGCTGCGCGATACGACGTTCGCCGAGCGCGCCGGATGGATGCGCAAGGCTGCCGAGCTGCTGGAAGCCGACGTCGACGAGATGGCGCGCACCATCACGATCGAGATGGGGCGTCCCCTCGCCCAGTCGCGAGCCGAGGTGCTCAAGTGCGCTCGCGGATGCCGGTTCTACGCCGACAACGCCGAGGACTTCCTGGCCACAGAGGAGCTTGCCGACCCCTCGTCGGTGAAGGCCTCGGCCGCCGGGACCCGCTGGGCACCGCTGGGCGTCGTGCTTGCGGTCATGCCCTGGAATTACCCGCTGTGGCAGGTCATGCGCTTTGCCGCCCCGGCGCTCATGGCCGGCAACACGGGGCTACTGAAGCACGCCTCTAACGTTCCGCGTTCCGCGCTCTACCTTGACACTCTCTTCGAGCGCGCCGGATTCCCGGTCGGCTCCTTCCACACGCTGCTCATCCCGGCATCCGGAGTCGAGCGGGTCCTCCGCGACTCGCGGGTCGTGGCCGCGACCCTGACCGGTTCGGAGCCCGCCGGTCGCTCGCTCGCTTCCATCGCGGGCAGCGAGGTCAAGCACGTCGTGCTCGAGCTCGGTGGCTCGGATCCGTTCGTCGTGATGCCGACGGCGGACCTCGATGCTGCGGCATCCGTCGCTGTCACCGCCCGAAACCAGAACAACGGGCAGTCCTGCATCGCTGCCAAGCGGTTCATCGTCCACACCGACGTCTACGACGATTTCGTGGCACGGTTCGTGGAGAAGACCGCAGCGCTGCGCGTCGGCGACCCCCTCGACGAGGGCACCGACGTGGGCCCCGTTGCGACCGAGAGCGGCCGGGACGAACTCGCCGAGCTCGTCGATGATGCCCTCTCGCACGGCGCCGAGGCGTTGACCGGCGGCTCGGTCCCCGACCGACCGGGCTGGTTCTACCCGCCGACGGTCCTCGCCGGTATCACGCGGGATATGCGCCTGTTCCAGGAGGAGGCCTTCGGCCCTGTAGCCACGGTGTTTCGCGTCGACTCCCGTGAGGAGGCCGTCGAGATCGCCAACGCGACGACGTTCGGGCTGTCCTCCTCGCTGTGGAGCACCGACGACGACGAGATCGAGTGGTTCGTCGACCGCATCGAAGCCGGTGCCGTGTTCATTAACGGCATGACCGTTTCGCACCCGGAGCTGCCGTTCGGGGGCATCAAGAACTCCGGCGTCGGGCGAGAGCTTGCCGCTGCCGGCATCCGTGAGTTCATGAACCTGAAGACGGTCTGGCGCGCCTGACCCACGCGTTCGATTGCCGCAACACGCCGAGGGGCAGCTGTCCGACCCGGCGGTTTGCGGCAAACGAGAAGCCCGCACTCGATGAAGAGAGCCCGCATGAATCGCCGCGACCACATGGGACCCCTCATCCTCCGCGGCGCCATCGTGGCGGCGCTCGCGACAGGCCTGCTCCTCGGCGAGCGCCTGCTCCCGTACTTCACGAGTCAAAGCAGCATCATCGCGCTGGCCTACGTCGTAACGACGCTGGTTGTGATGATCCAGCGAGGCACGAGCATCCCTCCGGCGCCGCGTCTCGGGTGCCGTCACATTTTGGCTCCTGACAACCGCGCTGATCTCGCACATCCTGAACAACCGGGGCGAGAGCCCGCTGCCCGGCCTCGTGGTCGCGGACCCAGCGCTCGCGATCGACAACTGGGGGCTCTTCCTGCTGCACTACGTGGCGCCGGGACTCGTCCTCCTGGACTGGGTACTCTTCGGGCCGCATGGCATCGTCCGCTGGCGCGACACGCTACTGTCGCTGCTTTATCCGATCGGCTATGGCCTGGTCATGATCGCGCGCGGTGCGCTTTTGCCGGAGATCACCGTGCGCTACCCCTACCCGTTCCTCGATCCGACGCTCAACGGCGTCGACGGAATGCTGCTGGCGCTCTTACGGGTCGTGGTGATGCTCGCGGTGATCGCCCTTGCGGTCGTGGCTCTCGACCGCCTGTCGGGGTTCGTCTCGCGACGGCTGACGTCACCATCCATCGATCGCGCTGCGCCACCATCTACCGCGAGCGCGCCGAGTGAGGTCACGGACCACTGAGGGCGTTCACCCGGCTACGTGTGCCCGGTTCGCTTGCCGCAACACGCCGCCCGACGGATGCCGAGCGCACACTTTGCGGCAAACGAACCGCAGGGGCTCGGCGCATCCGTCAGGGAAGGATGACGATCTTGCCCGGTTCGTGCGAGGACTCGAGCGCCTGGAACGCTGCCACCACCTCATCGAGCGGGTAGGTCGCCACGACGGGGAA
>NZ_JASBSF010000115.1 GCF_030149085.1 Microbacterium sp.
TCGGCGCCTCTCTCGCCCTGGCGGGTGCGAGCATGCAGGCCGTCACCCGCAATCCGCTGGCCGACCCCGGCATCTTCGGGGTCATGAGCGGCGCGGCACTGGCGGTCGTTGCGGGGCTCGCGTTCTTCGGAATCGTCGACCCGTACGGCCAGATGGGTCTTGCGATCCTCGGGGCTGCCGCGGCGGCGATCTTCGTCTACGCCGTGGGGTCACTCGGGCGCGGAGGAGCGACACCCCTCAAGCTTGCGCTGGCCGGCGCCGCGACCGCGGCTGCCCTCGCCTCACTCGTGAGTGCCATCCTGCTGCCGCGCATCGACGTGATGTCGACCTTCCGGTTCTGGCAGATCGGCGGCGTCGGCGGAGCTGAGTGGGATCGCATCGCCGTCGTCGCGCCCGTGCTGCTGATCGGTGCGCTCATCGTGTTCGCGACGGCGCGCGGCCTGAACTCCCTCGCGCTCGGCGATGACCTCGCTGCTGGGCTCGGTGAGCATGTGTCGCGCACACGGCTGATCTCGTCGGCCGGTGCCGTCATCCTGTGCGGCGCAGCAACCGCGATCGCGGGACCGATCGCGTTTGTCGGCCTCGTCATCCCGCACCTCGTGCGGCTGCTCGTCGGGCCCGATCACCGGTGGCTGCTGCCGCTGTCGGCAATCGGCGGCGCCGTGCTGCTGCTGGCCGCCGACATCGTCGGGCGCCTGGTCGCTAAACCCGAAGAGATCGAGGTCGGCATCGTGACCGCGCTCATCGGAGCGCCGGTGTTCATCTGGATCGTTCGCCGCCAGAAGGTACGCGAGCTGTGACCGCCACCATTATCCCCACGACCACCCCCGCCGCGGTCTCGACGACCGCCACCGCGATCGCGCGCGGTCGCCGCATCCGTCGCCGCCGCTGGACCGTGACCACCGCCATCCTCGCCGTGATCGTGCTGGCCGTCGTCGCCATCAGCACGATGGTCGGGCACACCTTTTATACGCCGGTCGAAGTTCTGCGCGTCATCTCCGGCGAGACCGTGCCCGGGGCATCCTTCACCGTCGGTGAGCTGCGCCTGCCACGCGCGCTACTCGCCCTGTTCTCGGGCTTTGCGTTCGGGATGGCGGGCGTGACGTTCCAGACGATGCTGCGGAATCCGCTCGCCTCGCCGGATGTCATCGGCATCAGCGCTGGCGCGAGTCTTGCCGCGGTGACGGGCATCATCGTCTTCTCGCTGAGCGATGTCGCGGTCTCGGTCGTCGCCCTCGTCGGCGCCGTCGTCACCGCCGGCGCGATCTACCTGCTTGCCAGCCGCAGCGGGTTCGCCGGCGCCCGCCTCATCCTCATCGGCATCGGCGTTGCCGCGATGATCCAGAGTCTTATCGCCTATCTGCTCTCGGGGGCAGCCGAATGGGACCTGCAGGCGGCGATGCAGTGGCTTTCGGGGAGCCTCAACAACGCATCCTGGGACCGCCTCGTGCCGCTCGCGATCGTGATGCTGCTCGTCGTGCCGGTGATGCTCGCGCGCAGCGGTGATCTCGACATCCTGCGCCTGGGCGATGACTCGGCCGCAGCTCTCGGCCTGCGGGTGTCGAGCACCCGCCTGCTGTTCATCCTCGGCGCTGTCATCCTGCTCGCCTTTGCCACCGCGGCAACCGGCCCCATTGCGTTCGTCGCCTTCATGGCAGGGCCGATCGCCGCGCGCTTGCTCGGCCCCGGACCCTCGCTCCTGCTGCCGGCGGGCCTCGTCGGAGCACTACTGGTGCTGATTGCTGATCTTGTCGGCCAGTGGGCTTTCGAATCGCGCTATCCCGTCGGGGTCATAACCGGCATCCTCGGCGCGCCCTACCTCGTCTATCTGTTGGTGCGTACGCACCGGTCGGGAGGATCCCTGTGAACCCGCCTCTTAAAGCGACGCTTCGCGAGCCGGATGCCGCGCCCGCAGCCCCGGAAACATCGCTCGATCCGTCCCCGGTGCCCGGATCGGTCGGTCACCGGCTTGCCGCCGAAGCACTCGCGCTCGCGTACGGCGACCGCACGGTCGTCCGCGACCTCGACCTGCAGATTCGCACCGGCGCCATCACGACGATCGTCGGAGCCAACGGATGTGGCAAGTCGACGCTCCTGCGTGCGTTCGCGCGTCTGCTCCCGCCACAGGCCGGGCGGGTCGTGCTCGATGGGCGCGAGATCCACCGCACCCCGACGAAGCAGATCGCGTGCGAGATCGGGCTGCTGCCGCAGAACCCGATCGCTCCGGAGGGGATTGCGGTGGCCGACCTGGTGGGTCGGGGGCGGCATCCGCACCAGCGCATGCTCGCCCGCTGGAGCGCCAAGGACTATCAGGTCGTCGCCGAGTCGCTCGAGGCCACCGACATCGCCGACCTGGCCGACCGCTCGGTCGACGAGCTTTCAGGCGGGCAGCGTCAGCGCGTGTGGATCGCGATGGCGCTCGCGCAAGAGACCGGCATCCTGCTGCTGGATGAGCCGACGACCTTCCTTGACGTCGCGCATCAGATCGAGGTGCTCGACCTGCTCACCGATCTGAACCGCAGCCGTGGCACAACGATCGTCATGGTGCTGCACGATCTGAACCTTGCCGCGCGGTATGCCGATGAGCTCGTCGCCATGAAGGACGGCCAGATCCATGCGTGCGGTGCGCCCGACGCCGTCGTCACCGAAGACCTTGTTCGCGACGTGTTCGGGATGGACAGCAGAGTCATTCCCGATCCCGTCTCGGGTTCGCCCGTCGTTCTGCCCATGGGGAGGCACCATGTCCGTCGCTGAATCCGCCGTGCTCGAGGCGTCGCCGTTCGTCGTGGCGCGGGCTGCCGTGCGCTCGGTCGAACTGCTCTCGTCGAGCTTCGCGCGCATAACCTTCGGCGGCGCAGATCTCGACGAGTTCGGTGACCCCGACCGCATTCTCGACCAGCGCATCAAGCTGATCTTCCCGCCGAGCTCGGGCCGGCTTCCCGACCTCGCCCACCCCGACGGCGACTGGTGGGCGGCGTTCCTCGCCGTGCCCGAAGAGGAGCGCGGATCGATGCGCACCTACTCGATCCGGGAGCTGCGCGTCGAGGACGGCGGAACCTCTGTCGTCATCGACTTCGTGCTTCACCTTGAGCCCGGGTTCACCGGACCTGCGTCGGCATGGGCGAGTGAGGCATCCGTCGGCGATGAGCTGCTGATCATCGGACCGCGCCGTGGTCGCCCGAATGGGGGCGGCATCGAGTTCGCGCCCGGTGAGGCGCGGGAGATTCTGCTCGCGGGCGATGAGACCGCGGCGCCGGCGATTGCCCGCATCCTCGAAGACATCGATCGCGACACTGTCGGCCTTGCCGTCATCGAAGTGCCGCACGCCGAGGACGCGCTCGCGATCGACGCGCCCGCGGGCGTCGAGGTGCGCTGGGTCGCGCGGGAGGGTGCGGAGAACGGGTCGCAGCTCATCCCGACCGTGCTCGGTCACCTGGGCGCGACGGCGACCGTGACGGTGACGGATGACGGCACCGAGGAACTGCTCTGGGAGACCCCGGTCTTCTCAGGCTCGGGTGAGGAACTGGATGACGAGGTCGAGTCGATCGATCGCTACTACTGGATCGCGGGGGAGAGCTCGGTCGTCACGACACTGCGCCGCCACCTCGTGAAGGATCTCGGCATCCACCGCTCGCAGGTCGCGTTCATGGGCTACTGGCGCCGCGGCGTCGCCATGCGCGGCTGAGTCGCCCGCCTGCGCAGGGAGTTTATATACTGATCTATATAAGCCGGGGGAGGCGTTCATGGCCGTCACATCAATCGATATCGACCCGGACGAGCTGCGCCAGGCGAAGGAGCTCGCTGGCACGACCTCCAATCGCGAAACGGTCGACCTCGCGCTGCGCACCCTTATCGCCGTTCGTCGCCAGCCGGCCGCCGTCGAGCGAATCATCGCCCGCACTTTCGAACCCGACCAAATCGACGCTCCGACGATCCCGCCAGCAGCGGCTGCTGGCCAGTGACGACGTACCTCGTCGACAACAGCATCTGGCAGAAAGCCTCAACGAGTGAGGCGATCGCGACCCGGCTCCGGGAGCTCTCGCCCGCGCACCTGCTCATCACCTGCCCGCCTCAAGTTCTCGAGTACTGCCATTCGGCACGGACTCCGCAGGAGTACCAGGAGCTCCGCGCAGACATGGCGCAACTCTTGCCCGCGTGGGAACATCCCGACGAGCGCGAGGCGCTCGACATTCAGCAGGCGCTCTGGGATTCGGGTTTCGTGCGCGCGGCGGCGGCGTTCGATTGCCTCATCGCGGCCTACGCGGTCGTCAACGACGCAGTCATTCTGAACTCCGACCACGACTTCGGTTACATCGAGGTCGCGACCCGGGGTGCGGTCAGGCAGGAGTACGTAGAGGCCTAAACGACTGCCGTCCAATACCGGTGGGGGCAGATCCGGCGCCGATCAGGCGGGGAGCGCCTCTTCGATCGCCTCGATGACCTCGGGGGCGTCGGGCAGGGTGCGGGGGCTGAAGCGCCACACGCGTCCGTCGGGGCTAATGACGAACTTCTCGAAGTTCCACGAGATCTTGCCGGCCTTGCCGTCGGCGCCCGGAACCGTGGTGAGTTGCTGGTAGATCGGATGCGCGTTCTTGCCGTTGAGCTTGACCTTCTCGGTCATCGGGAACGTCACGCCCCAGGTCGCGGAGCAGTACTCGGCGATCCTTTCTTCCGAGCTCAGCTCCTGCAGGAACTGGTTGCTGGGGAACCCGATGACCGTGAACCCGCGCTCACCATAGGTCTTCTGCAGCTCCTCGAGCTGTTCGTACTGCGGAGCGAGCCCACAGCGCGAGGCGACGTTCACGACGAGTGCTGCCTTGCCGCCGGTGAGCGCGCCGAACGTGGTCTGCTCGCCGCGCAGGGTGGTTACGGCGATGTCGGAGAGATCCATGGGAGTTCCTTTCGGAGGAGAGGTTCAGGCAGAGCGAAGCGAGGGGCGGTCGGCGCTGGCCATGTTGTCGCGCAGATCGTGAAGGTTACCGATCAGGCTGCGCGCGGCATCCGGATCGAGGTTCATGGCGTCGGCGACGCAGTCGAGGACGCGGTGCACGGATGTCCGCAGCTCTGCAGATGCCTCGGTCGCCGTCACCGCAACGGCGCGCCGATCGCCGGCCGGGCGCGTGCGTTCGATGAGTCCCGCGGTCTCGAGCCGGTTCAGGATGCCGGTGATCGTGCTCGCGTCGAGGTGGAGTTCAGCCGCGATGCGGCTCGGACTGGTCGAACCCTCACGCCACAGGATGCCGAGCACGAGCAACTGCTGATACGTGACGCCCCACGGCGCGAGCAGGTCGCGATAGAGCTGCACGGTCGCCTGTGCGGCGGAGTACACCGCGAAGCACACGGAATCCTCGAGGGTCACGCTGGGTCGGGTCACACGAGAAGCTTTGCATGCAAGTTATTTGGATGCAAGGTTGTTGCGATGGCTCATAGCTCTCTCGTATCTGCGCGCAACGTACGGCCGGCTTGCGTGCCGCGAATCAGTAGTGGTCTCGCGCCTGCAGTATGACGATGTGGTCATCGGTCACGTAGTAGACGAGTCGGTTCTTCTCGTCGATGCGACGAGACCAGGCGCCTGAAAGAACGTGACGGAGCGGTTCGGGCTTTCCGATGCCGTCGAACGGATCGCGCACGACATCCGCGATCAGCAGGTTGATCCGCTTCAGCGTCTTGCGGTCCTGCGTCTGCCAATAGACGTAGTCCTCCCACCCGTTCGGGTCGAAGGTGAGCGATCGCGTCACGCGTCGAGGAGGTCGTGTTGCTCAAACTCTCCGCGACGTGCGCGCTCGACGGCCTCGAGCAGTCGCTCCGCGTTCGCCGGGTTGCGCAGGAGGTAGGCAGTCTCGGTGAGTGCGTCGAAGTCGTCCTTGGACATAATCACGGCGTTGCCGCGGCGGGAGACGACCTCAACGGTCGTGTGGTCCTCGTTGACCTGCTGAATGAGCCCGAACAGGCTCTTTCGCGCTTCGCTCGCGGTGATGGCGGCCATGGCTGCGACCCTTCGGCTGAGTAGTACGTAAAACGGTACCACTCTGGTGTTCGGTCGGGACCGCATTCATGTCTCCGTAAAGAGTGACGCTGTCAAGGCATCTCGAAGTCTGGACGCACCTCGGCGAGCTCGTCGAGTTGCTCCTGCATGCGCGCGTGGAGCAGTCGCCCGTGCTCGATCCACCCCTCTGGCACCGGCTCGGTCTCGTCCCGGGCCTGCCAAACGGCGTTCCACTGGTGGAGATCGGCGGCCAGCTCACGACTGAGGGGCAGATCCCGGGCGGCGAGCGCGTACCGCTCGCTGAAGGACTCCCATAGCGGCCACTCGCGACCCCAATCCGGAAAGAGTCGAATCACGCGCCGCCCGTCTGGGAGGGTGAGCGGAAGTTTCTTTTGGCTCCGCCGCGAGAGGAGCCGGTCTTGCATTTCCGCGCGCATTCGCCACTCACGCGGTGACGTCGGCGGCGAGTTGTAGTCGCCTCCGACCAACCAGATTAGGCCGCGTCCGTGGGTGGAGTCGTCGACGACCAGCGCGACCGACCACAGACGGTCATCTCCGGCGAGCGTCGTCGCGGACGATTCAACGTCTCTGAGCGTCGCGTCGACAAGATCGACCGTGGTCACCGCTGAGCCGGGGCCTTCGAAGACGTAGATCCGGTAGCGCGGCTCGTTCGATTCCCACGATGAGTCTCGTTCGTCGACTTGGATCGCGCGCATGCCACCACGATAGGACGGGGCCCGCTGGTATGAGCCCTCTCGGACGTCCCGATTATGTGGTCGATAACCTGATCCGCGCATCAACGAATCATCCGCACTCAAGTTCGTGGGGCCTGCCCGATCGTTGCGGTCAGACATCCCCAATCGCGTAGCGGTGCATCGTCACGCCACCGGCGTAGGTCGCCTGCTCGAGCAGCTCGAGCCGCACCGGTGAGGTCATCTCATCGAACAGCGGCCGTCCCGACCCGAGGATGACCGGATGCGTAAACAGCAGCACCTCATCAAGCAGCCCCGCCGCGAGGAGCTGCGTCGCGACATCCGCCCCGCCGACCCCGATGTCTCCGCTCGAACTGGCACGTAGCTCACCGAGCCGCTTGATCGCGTCATCCCCGCCGAACACCGTCGTGTTGTACGGCGCCTCGGGCCAGAAGCTCTCCATCGTCTCGAAGACCTTGCGGCCCTGCACCATCATCGTGAGCGCCTCGGCGCGCGCATTGAACTCCTCGTGCAGCTCGTCGCCGATGCTCATCCAGTCGCCGCCGCCCTGCTCGTCGTGCGCGTGCTCGATGAACAGGTCGAGCGAGACGTTCATCCAATACACGAAGCGTGCGGCCATGGGTCCTCCTCGTCGACGCGGTGCGCACAGTTCACCACGCCGGGCGGTGTCGGTGCGAGGGGGTAGTTTTCGAGGATGGTCGCCCACAACGACAAGCCCGTCCTTCATGTCGACACCGTCGAAGACTGGGAGCAGTGGCTGGATGCCGATCCGAGCCCCGACGGCGTGCGGCTGCGCCTGCGCAAGACATCCACGCGCAAGCCGGGGATCACCTACGCCGAGGCGCTCGACGTCGCGCTGTGCTTCGGGTGGATCGACGGACAGAAGCAGTCACTGGATGCCGACTACTTCCTGCAGGCCTTCACGCCGCGCCGGCCCCGCAGCCTCTGGTCGAAGGTAAACATCGCGCACGTCAACCGTCTGATCGAGGAAGGACGGATGCGGCCCGCCGGCCAGCTCGAGATCGACCGCGCGAAGGCCGATGGTCGGTGGGATGCCGCCTACCGCCAGAGCGATGGCGACATCCCTGCCGAGCTGCAGGCGGCGCTGGATGCCGACCCGAAGATCGCCGCCGCGTTCGCAGCCCAATCCGCGCAGAACCGCTTCGCGATGACGTTCCGCGTCGGCAACCTCAAGCGACCCGAATCCCGTGCAGCCCGCGTCGCCGAGTACGTCCGGATGCTCGAACAGGGGGAGACGCTCCACTGAGTCGGGAATTCTGGACTCACACCGGGATTTCCGTCACGAAGCTGCGTTTTTCGTATTACGATGCGGCCATGAGTAGCGGCGAGACCATCAACGGCACACCCGTCACCGAGGAGCAGATCGCAGCTTGGGCGGCGGAGGCCGACGCGGGTTACGACGTGGACGCGCTCAAGCGCCGGGGTCGCGGACGTCCCGGTCGCGGATCGGAACCCGCGCAGGTGGTTGCTCTCCGGCTAACTGCCGATGAGCTCGCCGCGCTCGACGCTCGCGCCGCCCGCGAGAACAAGTCGCGATCGGAACTGATCCGCGAAGCGATCGCCGCATACGCCGCGTGAAGATCCACGACGCTGCGCTCAGGCACGGGATCGCGCCCGAAGATATTCGACAGGCCGCTTCCTGGTCGCTGTGGATCGAGGACCTCGACGACGACTCTCCTGCTCGCCAACTAAGGCTGGGATTCGACACGCAGGGGAGGCTGCTCGAGACCGTCGTCCTCGTCTTCGACAGCGGTAATGAGCTCGTCATCCATGCGATGAAGGCTCGACCCCAGATGCTTGACCTGCTGCCTTGACCTCAGTGCTCTCCGTCGTGGGCGTTGTTGAAGGCATCCCGGATCGGGAAGGTGTCGTAGACGATGTGCAGGCGCTCGATCAGGCCGTGCTCGTCGAGTTCTGCGACGTCGACCACGGTGAAGGGTGCGGGTTCGCCGGTCGAGAGTGTCCAGTCGAAGTCGAACCAGAAGCTCACGACCGTGCGGACCTCGGTCGATCCGATCATCGTGGCGCGCAGCGTCAGCCGCGAGCTAGCCGTGTCGGCGAACAGGGCCGGGTAGAACTCAGCCGCGGGCATCGTGCCATACAGGGGAGACTCGACGATCCCGTCGGGCGCGAAGAGCGCGATCACCCGCTTGGCATCGCCGATCTCGAGGCTCGCCAGGTACTCGTGGACCAATCGGTCGACATCCATCCGCGTCCCTCCTTCGGCGTGGCCATGGCTCGACACTAGCGATCCGCGAGGCCGCCGCGTCCAACCGCCTCCACGGGGACCATGGTCCCTATATGTGGTCTGACCACAGTGCCACGATGGTGTCAGGACGAAGGCGTGGACACCGGGTCCACACCAGGTAGGAGGATCCGATGTCCACCGCAATCGATGCACTCGTGGCACGAGCACAAGATGCTCTGGCCGAGTACGCGTCGTTCACGCAGGAGCAGATCGACCACATCGTGCGCAAGGCATCGGTCGCCGCTCTCCACCACCACGGCGAACTCGCCGTCCTGGCCGTCGAAGAGACCGGCCGTGGACTGTTCGAAGACAAGGCCGTGAAGAACATGTTCGCGTGCGAGCACGTCACGCACTCGATCATCAAGCAGCGCACGGTCGGCGTCATCAGCCACGACGAGATCACCGGCATCACCGAGATTGCCGACCCCGTCGGCGTCGTCGCGGGCATCACCCCGGTGACCAACCCCACCTCCACCGCGATCTTCAAGTCCCTCATCGCGCTGAAGACCCGCAACCCCATCGTCTTCGCCTTCCACCCGTCAGCTCAGAACTGTTCGGTCGCTGCGGCGAAGATCGTTCGGGATGCCGCAGTCGCAGCCGGTGCGCCGAAGAACTGCATCCAGTGGATCGCCGAGCCCTCACTTGAGGCATCCGGTGAACTCATGAACCACCCCGGTGTTGCGCTGATCCTCGCGACCGGTGGCAACGCGATGGTTCGCGCCGCGTACTCCTGCGGCAAGCCCGCCCTGGGTGTCGGCGCCGGCAACGTCCCCGCCTTCATCGAGCGCTCCGCAAAGGTCGGCCGCGCCGTCAACGACGTCGT
>NZ_JASBSF010000127.1 GCF_030149085.1 Microbacterium sp.
ACACCGAATACACCGTCACGATCGACGGGGTGACCGGAGTCTCGGGTGGCCCGTCATCCACGATCACCGAGTCGTTCACCACCCCGCCGAGCGAGGTGTTCCTGCTGCAGCGCGGCACGGTCGACGGCGACACCATCTTCCGCACCGACCTCACCGGCGAGGCAGCCGTCGCGGTGTTCGCTCACCCGCACATCGAGGACTATCGCGCGACCCGCGACCACCTCGTCGTGCTCGTCGACGAAGACGGCGAGAGCGCGCTCATCATGACCGACCTCGACGGGCAGAATCCGGTCGAGCTGACCCTGCCGGGCACCGGATACATTGCTGACCTGCAGATCGCCGACCGAGGGGAGCGGATCGGGTACCTGTTCACCTCGGCGACGGTGGGGACGGGTATCGGTGACGAATCGGCGCTCTACACGGCATCCCTCGACACGCCGACCGCCGACCTTACGAAGGTCGTCGTCGCAGGGGCCGACGAGCGGGTCGCACAGTGGTCGTTCGTGCCCGATACAGACAGCGTGCTGCTGGTCGCCTTCGATGGCACGCTGCTGCTGACGGCTCCCGACGGATCGGCCCCGACAGCGCTCGGGCTCGCGCTCGCGATCGATGGCATTGCCCCGGGTACCGCCCAGGCCATCGTCGAGCGCGTCGACGGACTCGTCGTGCTCGATCTGCTCACGGGCGAGGAGACACCGCTCAATGTCGGCGACGACCCGGCAGTGATCGGCAGCGTCATGCCGCTCCCGCGCGGCGGCACCCTGCGCACGACGTTCCCGATTGCCGACACCGGCCTGCCGACCGGCGCGACATCCGTCGTCCTCGTCGATGACGCCGGGACGTCGACGGAGGTGTTCTCGGCACCCGATACTGACGCGGTTCTGCAGACCTGCGTGTCGCCAAGCGGACAGTACGCGGCGATGCTCGTGGCGCCCGACCTGGCATCCAACCCGTACGACACCTACCAGCTGCCCCTGCCCGCCACGGTAGAGACCCACATCGTCGAACTTCCGCGGGGCGATGGTTCCCAAGCCCGCGAACTCGTCGCGCTGGCTGGCTCGTCGATTTCGTGGTGCCGCCAGTCGGTGTCGTGGCGGTGAAGAACCGCGACGGACTGCGTCCGGCGACGCGCGCGGACCTATCCGGCCTACCGGTGGAGGTCGCGCCGACACTGCTCGGTGCGCATCTGGTCGTCGAGCTCGGCGGGGAGCGCGTTGTTGCCCGTCTCACCGAGGTCGAGGCCTACCACGGCGCTGGAACAGGGGAGGTTCCCGATCCCGGATCCCACGCGCGGTCGGGTCGCAGCGCCCGGAACGCAACGATGTGGGGGGCGCCGGGTCACCTGTACGTGTATCTCAGTCACGGCATCCATTCGTGCGTCAACGTCGTGTGTGCACCGGCGGGCGTCGCCGGTGGTGTGCTGCTGCGGGCTGGCGAGATCGTCGAGGGTGCTGAGGTCGCGATGCGACGCCGGTTCGGGGCAAGGGAACCGGGACCCGCGCGGGACCTCGCACGCGGGCCCGGCCGTCTCGGGCAGAGCCTCGGTCTGCGTCACGCGGCCCACGACGGCATCGATGCCGTCGCAGGCATGGGTCGTGCCGGGGCCGTCGCGCGGCTGCTCATGCGCGAGGAGCCACTGGCGCCCGTGGCGACCGGGCCGCGGGTCGGGGTCGCCGGAATCGCGGGCACGGATGCCTACCCCTGGCGGTTCTGGATCCCGGGAGATCCCACGGTCTCGGCGTTCCGCTGGGGCCGGGGTGCAGAAGGGGCGCGCCCAGCCGCCGTGCTAGACTGACTCTTTGTCTGCGCGCACTCCAGCACGCAGTTCGTGCCCTTCCCTCATCATCCGGCCAGAAATGGTCTGTCGAGTGCGGGGTGCAGACAAGGGATCTTGGGTGGGGCCGTCCGGCCTCACGGTACAGAAGGAGACATCACCATGGCTGCAGTGTGCCAGGTGACTGGAGCGGTTCCCGGCTTCGGTCACAACATCTCGCACTCGCACCGCCGGACGAAGCGCCGCTTCGACCCGAACGTGCAGAAGAAGACCTACTACGTGCCTTCGCTCGGTCGTAAGGTCACCCTGAACGTGTCCGCCAAGGGCATCAAGGTGATCGACGTGCGCGGCATCGAGTCGGTTGTGAAGGACCTGATCGCGAAGGGTGTGAAGCTCTAATGGCGAAGAAGGCTCAGGACGTTCGTCCGATCATCAAGCTGCGCTCGACCGCCGGCACGGGGTACACCTACGTGACGCGCAAGAACCGCCGCAACAACCCTGACCGCATCGTGCTGAAGAAGTACGACCCGGTCATCCGCAAGCACGTCGAATTCCGAGAGGAGCGCTGATCCATGGCTAAGAAGAGCAAGATCGCCCGTAACCAGCAGCGCCAGGCGGTCGTCGACCGTTACGCAGCCAAGCGCCTCGAGCTCAAGAAGCAGCTCGTGGACCCCAACGCAACCGACGAGCAGCGTGAAGCCGCCCGCGTCGGCCTGCAGAAGCTTCCCCGCAACGCGTCGCCGGTGCGTCTGCGCAGCCGTGACGCGATCGACGGTCGCCCCCGCGGTGTGCTGACGAAGTTCGGCATCTCGCGTGTGCGCTTCCGCGACATGGCTCACCGTGGCGAGCTGCCCGGTGTGACCAAGTCGAGCTGGTAAGCCAGCCCGCAAACAAGCACTGTCGAGCTGGTAAGCCAGCTCGCGAACGCCAAGGCCCGGCATCCTCACGGATGTCGGGCCCTTCGCGTTCCCGCGGCGACGTGCGCCGAGAATCCGATTCGGCGCCACATGCCGGGTTCCCGAGAGGATTCTCGGCGCCCAAACGGATTCTCGCGTCGGGTCGCGAGAATCGAGCGCCGCTGGTCGTGGGCAGTCACGGCAGTCACACGCGTCACTCCCGTGACACGACACGCCGCGAATCGGATGCCGATACCGCGTAAATCCGCGGAATTCCGGGGTTCGTGGGTATATTCGAGGTCGGTCGGCAAGAGACCAGCCGAGAGCCACCAGCTTTCGGTCCATGCACGAGGGCGGGGACTTCACCGCCTTGGAGGACAACCACAATGGCTGAAAAGTCCATCACCAAGACCGAGCTCGTCGCGAGCATCGCGAGCGCGACCGGTCAGAGCCAGGCCACCGTTTCGGGCGTCGTCGACGCGCTGTTCACCACTGTCGCCGAGGCCGTCGCCAAGGGCAGCAAGGTGTCGATCCCGGGCTGGGTCTCGTTCGAGCAGGTCGCCACCTCCGCTCGCACGGGCCGCAACCCGCAGACCGGCGAGGAGATCAAGATCCCCGCTGGCAAGCGCGTCAAGGTCTCGGCTGGCGCCAAGCTCAAGGCTGCTGCCAAGTAAGACCCTTCGTCTTCACCTCGAAAGGGGAGCGTCCGTCCGCGGATGCTCCCCTTTCGCGCGCGTAGGCTGAGGGGATGGATTCCCGCCTGCTGCGGGCGATCGGCCCGGCGACGCTCGTGACGGTCGCCGTCGTCGTGATGGTCGCCGCCCTTGCGTACGGTGGTGGCGCCGCGCCGCTGGTGATCGCGGATGCGGGACCCGTCGTTCGTTGGGGTCTGCCGACAGCGACGCTGGTCTTCAACCTCGCCGCGGCCGGGATGCTGGGATCGCTCATCCTGGCCCTGTTCGCTCTCAAAGCCGGCGATAAGGCCTTCACTGTCTCTGTGGATGTCGCATCCGTCTCGGCGGCAGTGTTCACCGTTGCAGCCGGCGTCACGGGGTTCTTCACGTTCATCGACGCCTTCAACGCCCAGGTGGCGCTCGGCCCCGAGTTCGGTTCGCAGTTCGGCAGGTTCCTGACAGACACCGATCTCGGCCGGGCGTGGCTGCTCACCACCATCTTCGGGGCGGTGCTCACGGTTCTCACGTTCGCGGTCCGCTCGTGGACGGGCACCTTCCTCGTCGCCCTCCTCGCGATCGCCGCGCTCGTGCCGGTGGGCACGCAGGGTCACTCGGGTGAGGAGGCCAACCACAACGCCGCCGTGATGGCGACGGTGCTCCACATCGAGGGAGCAGCGCTCTGGCTCGGTGGCTTGATGCTGCTGATCGTCATCCGCCCGGTGCTGCCGACGGATCGGATGACGACGGTGCTGCGTCGCTATTCGACGATCGCGATCGTCGCGTTCGTCGTCGTTGCGGCATCCGGGTACGTGCGCGGCGTCATCGGCGTCGTGACGTGGGAAGCGATGCTCTCGCCATACGGCGCGATCCTGGCCGTCAAGATCGTTGCCCTCGTCGCCATGGGGCTGCTCGGCGCCTGGTACCGGCTTCGGCTGATCGATCGACTTCGCGAGAGCCGCGCATCCCGGTTCTTCTGGTGGCTGATCCTGGCCGAGATCGGGTTCATGGGACTTGCCAGCGGCGCCGCCGTCGCGCTCGCGCGGACCCCGCCGCCGGTCGATACTTCGCTGCCCGAACTGCGTACGCCGGCCGAGTTCCTTACGGGCGCGGCGCTACCACCCGAGCTGACGCCGTGGCAGTGGGTGGCCGCGTGGGAGATCGACCTCCTGTGGGCACTGCTGTGTGCCTTTGCGGCATTCTTCTATCTCGCCGGCGTGTGGCGCCTTCGCGCGCGCGGCGACCGGTGGCCGCTGTATCGCACGGTGCTGTTCCTCTCGGGCCTCGTCATGCTCGCGTGGATCACCAACGGTGCGCACAACGTCTATCAGGAGTACCTGTTCAGCGTGCACATGTTCGGACACATGGCGCTGACGATGGGCATTCCGCTGCTGCTGGTCGCGGGTGCTCCAGTCACGCTCGCACTGCGAGCTGTGCGCAAGCGGGATGACGGAACGCGCGGCGGCCGCGAGTGGATCCTCTGGGCCATCCACACGCCGTTTGCGAAGGTCGTCACCAATCCGTTCTTCGCCGCGGGGAACTTCGTTCTCTCGCTCTGGCTCTTCTACTACACCGACCTGTTCCGCTGGAGTCTGTACGACCACCTCGGGCATGAGTGGATGATCTTCCACTTCCTGATCACGGGGTATCTGTTCGTGCTGTCGCTGATCGGCATCGATCCGGTCCCCTACCGCCTTCCCTACCCAGTCCGCTTGCTCATCCTGCTCGGGGTCATGGCGATGCACGCCTTCTTCGGCATCGCGATCATGATGAACAGCGGGCTGATGGTCGCCGAGTGGTTTGGTGCGATGGGACGCACGTGGGGGGCGACGCCGCTCGAAGACCAGTACATCGGCGGTGGCATCGCGTGGTCGATCGGAGAGATCCCCACCCTCATCCTGGCGATCACGGTTGCCATCCAGTGGAGCCGCAGCGACGAGCGAGCGCAACGGCGCGAGGACCGGCAGGCCGATCGCACAGCGGATGCCGAGCTCGAGGAGTACAACGCACGGCTGGCTCAGCTCGCCGAGCGGGACTCACGCGTCGGCCGCTGAGCGCGGCCCTGCCTCACCCGAGCAGAATCGATGCCGTGCCGTCGGGGAGGATGTCGATCGTTCCCGTGACGACGAAGGGGACGTCGACGCTGACATCGCTCACGCTGCCGTCGAACAGCGAGCGGGAGCGAAGCTCGATGTGGGCCATGGCGGCTGACTCGGCGATGCGCCACCCGGCGCCGTCGGCGACGAGCGAGACGGTCGGGTCTTGCACGATCGACCACGTCGGCAGGGTCACGATGCGGTCGGTGAGGTCGAACCCGAACGGGCAGGCGGTGGGCTGCAGGACCTCTTGCTGCGTGCACTCGTCGAGGAAGGCATCCACTTTCTCTTGCACGAGCGCGACGAACTCGTCGGATGCCGTTGCGGTGACGGTGACCGGGACACTGGTGAACGGGACGTCCGAGAGCATTGCCACGCCCGGTGAGGTGGCTGTGGGAGTATCGACGGTCACCGAGTAGATGCCGGGTGAGAACACCAGCAGGGGGATCGGCGCAGACAGGTCGGCGGCGGCTCCGTCCGGTGAGACCTGCCGTTTGTCCACGCTGAAGCCGTTCACCGCGAACTGTGACGAGCCGTTCACGGTGAGATCCATCACCGCGATCGGGCTCTGCGCGAACTCCCACCGGGGGAAGATCCCGTTCATGCCGTCTTGCTCGACCGAGAATGTCGTGGACGCCTCGTGGCCGCCCGCGGAGTACGCGAGGGTCACCGCGATGGTGTCGCCGGTGTTCGTCTCGGAGACGACGCGGATGTCGCTGAGATCGCCGAGTGCGCTCGATCGCAGGAAGTCCTCGGAGGCGTCCGCGGGGAGGCCGGCGGCCTCCAGGTCGGCAGATGAGACCGCGACTCCGGGCACGGCGAGTGCCTGCGTGGCGTTGCCGTCGGCGAGCAGGTTTGCGTAGCGGACCACGAACGCCGACGGGCCGTAGAACTGGGCGTAGAGCGTCGCGCCCGCCGCGATGAAAGCGGCGATGAGCAGTGCGCCGATGGCCGAGAGAATCACGAGGTCGCCGGCAACGGCGCGGCGCGCATCCCCGCGGCTGCGATGCGACGCGCGCGGCGCAGAGTCCACCGTGACCGTCGAGTCGGGCGCGGTGGCAGCACTGCCCGACGCCTTCTCCCCCGTGGTGCTCACGGCACCAGTCTAGAAACGACCCGCTGTGAGGACGCCCTGTCGCGGCGTGCGCTGGGTAGCATGGCCCGGTGCAGGCGCCCGAACTCTCCGCAGAGCAAGAGGCGCTGTTCCGGCTCATCGAAGACACGCGCGACCATGTCTTCGTCACTGGTCGCGCCGGAACAGGCAAGTCCACGCTCCTGCAGCACCTGTCTTACCGGACGAGCAAACAGATCGCCGTCTGCGCGCCCACCGGTGTCGCTGCCCTCAACGTCGAAGGCCAGACGATTCACTCTCTGCTGCGTTTGCCGATCGGCCTCATCGCGGATGCCGACCTCGAGCATCCTGATGCCACCCGCAAGCTGCTGAACGCGATCGACACCCTCGTGATCGACGAGATCTCGATGGTGAACGCTGATGTCATGGATGCGATCGATCGCTCCCTGCGACAGGCCCGCGGCCGTCGCGCCG
>NZ_JASBSF010000136.1 GCF_030149085.1 Microbacterium sp.
CAGTGGCTGACCATGGATGAGGCGATCGAGCACTGCACCCGCGGGCTCGGCATCCTGCCCTGGGCCGGCACCGAGACCGAAGGCACCGAGCCGGATGTCGTCCTCGCCGCTGCCGGAGACGTGCCCACCCTCGAGACCCTCGCCGCGGCCGCGCTGCTGCGCGAGCACATCCCGGAGCTGAGCGTGCGGGTCGTCAACGTCGTCGACCTGACCCGTCTGCAGTCCGAGGACCAGCACCCGCACGGACTGTCGGATAGGGAGTTCGACGCGATCTTCACTCCCGACAAGCCGGTGATCTTCGCCTACCACGGCTACCCGTGGCTGATCCACCGGCTCACGTACAAGCGCGCGGGGCACCAGAACCTGCACGTCCACGGCTTCGTGGAGAAGGGCACCACCACGACCCCGTTCGACATGGTCATGCTCAACGACCTGGACCGGTACCGGCTCGCGATCGACGTTCTGGACCACGTCCCAGGCCTGGCCGCACGTCGCGCCGAACTGCGTCAGGAGTTGCAGGACGCCCGGTTGCGCGCCCGCGCCCACACTCGCGAGCACGGCACCGACATCCCCGCCGTCGCCGACTGGCAATGGCCCCATCCCGGCACCACCGACCTCGCCATCGGGAAGGAACCCCAATGAACGACACCAAGACCGTGACGTTGCAGGTCAGCGGCATGATCCGCGCGACTTCGAAGAATGTCACCGAAGCCCACCTGGCCCGCCAGCCGGGTGTGATCAGCGTCGACGCGAACCCCGTCTCGCAGACCGCGACCGTCACCTACGATCCGCAGACCACCTCCGTCGCGTACCTGCAGCAGTGGGTCATCGAATGCGGGTACCACTGCGCCGGGCAGTCCGTGCCCGACCACATCTGCGACCCCACCCACGAGCCGCACGACCACGCGACCACGCAGGGGCACGACACGCATGTCGGCCACGGGGGCCACGAGGCGCGCACCGATCACGGCGGGCATCCCGAGCATGCTGGCCATGAACCGCACGACGGGCACGACGGGCATGAAGGCCATCAGGCAATCGCAGCGGACGGACACGATCACGTTGGTACCGCGGTCGCTGGCGAGCACGCCCACCCGGCGGCGGGCGCGGGTGATGAGCATGCTGGCCATCCGGCAACCGCCGCGGACGGGCACGATCACGGGACGGAGGCGTCCGGGCACAGTGCGCAGGAGATGATGGGCCACGGCGGGCACGGCGGGATGTCGATGGACGCGATGATCCGCGACATGCGCAACCGGTTCCTGGTCGCGCTGATCCTGTCGATCCCGATCACCCTGTGGTCGCCGATCGGCCGGGAGGTGATCGGGTTCGAGGTGCCGGCCCCGTTCGGGCTGCGCGATGACGTGTTCATGCTGATCCTGTCGCTGCCGGTGATCTTCTACTCGGCCTGGATCTTCTTCGACGGGGCCTACCGGGCCCTGCGCGCCCGCACACTGGACATGATGGTGCTGGTCGCGGTCGGCGTCGGCGCCGGTTGGATCTACAGCCTGATCATCACCCTCACCGGCGGCGGCGAGGTGTTCTACGAGGCCGCGACCGTGCTGGCCACCTTCGTGCTGCTCGGGCACTGGGTGGAGATGCGTGCCCGCGGTGGGGCGAACGACGCCATCCGCCGCCTACTGGAGCTCGCCCCGGCCCGCGCAGTCGTCATCCGCGGTGGCGAGGAGGTGGAGATCCCCACGTCCGAGGTGGTCCCTGGCGACCTGATGCTGATCCGCCCCGGGGCGAAGATCCCCACCGACGGCACGGTGGATGAAGGGGAGTCCGAGGTCGACGAGTCGATGGTCACTGGCGAGTCCATGCCGGTTGAGAAGGCGCCGGGCTCAGAGGTGATCGGCGCGACCGTGAACACCGTCGGCACGCTGCGAGTGCGGGCGACGAAGGTCGGCGCCGACACCGCGCTCGCGCAGATCGTCAAGCTCGTGCAGGAGGCGCAGAATTCCAAGGCACCCGGGCAGCGTCTTGCCGACCGGGCGGCGTTCTGGCTCGTCCTGGTCGCCCTGATCGGCGGCACCCTCACCTTCCTGGTCTGGTTCCTCGCCGGGATGGACGTGCCGATGGCGATCCTGTTCGCCATCACCGTCGTGGTCATCACCTGCCCCGACGCTCTCGGACTCGCGACCCCGACCGCGATCATGGTCGGCACCGGCCTGGGCGCCAAGCGCGGCGTGCTGTTCAAGAACGCCTCCGGGATCGAGACCGCCGCCCGCATCGACACAGTCGTGTTGGACAAGACCGGCACCCTCACCAAGGGCGAACCGGAGGTCACCGACTACCTCCCGGTCGGCACGGACGACCTGGAGCTGCTGTCCCTCGCTGCGGCGCTCGAGCGAGAGTCCGAGCACCCGCTGGCGAAAGCGATCGTGACCTATGCCGACGAGCGCGGCATCCCTCGGCGGACCGCGACGGCATTCCGCAACGTCACCGGGCAGGGGGCGATCGCGACCGTCAACGGGAAGCAGGTCGTCCTCGGCAACGCTCGGCTGATGGCGTCCGAGGGCATCGACACCAGCGCGGTCGCCGCGCAGCAGCAGGCCCTCGCCAACGGTGGTCGCACCGCGATCATGTTCGCTGTCGACGGGAAGATCGCCGGGGTCATCGCCCTTGCCGATGCCGCCCGTGACACCGCAAGAGCAGCGATCGACGCGCTGCATGAGCAGGGTATCGAGGTGGCGATGCTCACGGGCGACAACAAGCCCACCGCCGAACGGATCGCGTCGCTGCTGGGCATCGACACGGTCATCGCCGACGTGCTCCCCGAGGACAAGTCCGCGAAGATCGCCGAGCTGCAAAAGGCCGGCAAGAAGGTCGCGATGGTCGGCGACGGCGTCAACGACGCGCCCGCCCTCGCCCAGGCGGACCTCGGCATCGCGATCGGCGCTGGCACCGACGTCGCGATCGAGACCGCCGACGTCGTGCTGATGCGCTCCGACCCGCTGGACGTCGCAATCGCGCTGAAGATCGGCAAGGGAACGCTACGGAAGATGCGGCAGAACCTTGGCTGGGCCATCGGATACAACGCCATCGCGCTGCCCATCGCTGCCGGAGTGTTCTACCCGGCCTTCGGGATCATGCTCACCCCAGAGATCGCCGCCATCAGCATGTCCGGCTCCAGCGTCATCGTCGCAGTCAACGCGCTCCTTCTGAAGCGGCTGCGCCTGCCCGCCCCGGCCGATCCGGCAACCGCGAGCACTCCCACCACGGCCTCGGCGTCCGGCGGTGCGTCATGAACCCTCACGGTGCGTCACGATGAGGGCCGATCGGCGATCGCAGGCGCAGAGGACTCATCGTCTTGACACTGCCTACGACGCAGTCCTCTTCGACCTGGACGGCGTCGTGACGAACACCGCCGCCATCCATGCCGCCGCGTGGAAGCAGCTCTTCGACGAGGTGCTGCGAGATTCGCGCGTCCACGTGGATGATCCGCAGAACACCTTCGACCCGGTGGCTGACTATCGGCGATACGTGGACGGGCGGAGCCGAGAGGACGGAGTGGCGAGATACCTCGCCGCCCGCGGCGTCAGGCTGGATGCCGGGCAATCCGACGACCCACCGTCGGCATGGACGATCGCCGGGATCGCCGCGCGCAAGAACGCACTCTTCCTTGCCGAGCTGCGCACGCGCGGACTGCGGGTCTATCCGGGCACGGCAGCGCTGCTGCGGCGCCTGCGGGACGCGGCCGTACCGGCCGGTCTGGTCACCGCGAGTCGAAACGCGCAGCAACTGCTGAACACAGCCGGTCTTACCGGCGCCTTCGACACGGTCGTGGACGGCCAAACCGCGCTCACGCATCACTTGCAGGGCAAGCCTTACCCCGACATGTTCGCCGAGGCAGCACGCCGCCTCGGCGTTCCTCCCGCTCGCATTGCGATCGTCGAGGACTCGGTCGCCGGCGTGGAAGCCGGCCAACGCGGCGGTTTCGGGCTCGTCGTCGGAATCGACCGCGCCGAACAGCGCGAGCAACTCGAAGCCGCGGGCGCCGACGTCGTGCTCAACGATGTCGGCGAGCTGGATCTGGGCCTCTCCACGACGGATCCCTGGCGGCTGGTCTACGAAGGCTTCGACCCCGCGCACGAGGGGCACCGGGAGACACTCACCGCGCTGGGCAACGGCTATCTGGTGACGCGAGGGGTACGTCCCGAGCACCACGACGACGGCATCCACTACCCGGGCACCTACCTCGCTGGCGTCTACAACCGACTGATGAGCACTATCCACGGCCGCGCTGTCGAAGAAGAACACCTCGTCAACACACCGAACTGGCTTCCGGTGGACCTCCGAATCGGAAACGGACCATGGCTTTCCTCCGGACAGGCGCCGACGCTCAGCGAACGACGCGAGCTCGACCTCCGACGCGGGCTCGCCACACGCCGCGCCGTCCTTGCCGGCCCGGACGGGCATCAGCTCTTCCTCGTGCAGAGGTCCTTCATCTCCATGGACGACCCTCACCTGGCCGTCCTGGAGACCACGATCAGTGCACCCGACTGGAACGGCACGCTCACCCTGCGAGCAGGAGTCGACGCGGGGGTACGCAACTCCAACGTGGCCGCCTATATCGGTTCGGACACCACACACCTCGCCCCGCCGGCGTTCCGCCACGCCGACGACATCACCGTGTGCGAGACACACACCCGGCAGAGCCGGATCCGTATCGTCACCGCCGTCCGCACGCGTCTGACCGGTGCCGCCGCCGTGACGGAACACCTCACCGAAACGGCCTCGCAGGCAACGCGAGAGTTCCGCGTCGAGCTGGAACGGGGCCGAGCGGTCACTCTCACCAAGACCGCGGCGATCTTCACCTCCCACGACCGAGCCATCAGCGAACCGAGTGCCGCCGCACTCGACCTGTTCGAGAGGCGCGGCCAGGATGTCGCAGGGCTCCTCGAACGGCACGAGGCGGAATGGCGACGCCTCTGGCACCTGTTCGCGGTGACGCTGGACGCCGATACGCACAGTCAACTCGTACTGAATCTGCACGTCCTGCACCTGCTGCAGACCGTGTCCACTCACACCACCGCGCTCGACGCAGGGGTGCCCGCACGCGGCCTGCACGGTGAGGGGTATCGAGGTCACGTCTTCTGGGACGAGGTCTTCGTGCTGCCCATCCTCGACACCCGCGCCCCGCAAGTGAGCCGGTCGCTGATCGAGTACCGGTGGCGGCGCCTGAACGAAGCTCGCACAGCCGCGACGGCCGCCGGCCTGGGCGGGGCGCTGTTTCCCTGGCAGAGCGGCAGCGACGGCCGCGAGGAGACGCCCACCGCGCTCTACAACCCGCGTTCCGGCAGATGGATGCCGGACAACTCACGTCGCCAGCGTCACGTCGGGCTCGCCATCGCCCACAACGCCTGGCAGCACTATCAGGCCACCGGCGATCTCGACTGGCTCGCCGAGCGCGGCGCCGAGCTCATCATCGAGGTGACCCGCCTGTTCGCCTCCCTCGCCGAACACGACCCGACCACGGACAGATTCCACATCGCCGGAGTGATGGGTCCCGACGAGTTCCACGATGGCCCGCCGGACGCTCCCGGCACCGGGCTGCGCGACAACACCTACACCAATGTCCTGGCCTCTTGGGTCGCCCAGCGGGCCGGCGACACGCTGGGAGTCCTGGCCGGCTACCGAGCCGACGGCCTGTGCGACCGGCTCAACGTCACCGACGACGAGATCGCGCTCTGGGCGCGCCTGAGCAGACGGCTCACCGTCGGGTTCCACGCCGATGGGATCCTCACCCAGTTCGACGGTTATGAGGACCTGGAGGAGCTGGACTGGGGTCACTACCGCGACGAGTACGGGAACATCGGCCGACTCGATCTCATCCTCGAATCCGAGAACGACAGCACCAATCGGTACAAGCTCGCCAAGCAGCCCGACGTCGTCATGCTCGTCTACCTTCTCGGCCGTGACGGGCTCCGTAAGCAGCTCGCCGCCCTCGGCTACCCGTTCTCCGAGGCCGACCTGGTCCGCACTGTCAACTACTACCTGACCCGAACCGCCAACGGTTCTACGCTCAGCCGCGTCGTGAACGCCTCTGTCCTGGCCGGCATCGACCCTGCACGCTCGTGGATCGCGTTCCGCGAAGCCCTGATCGCCGACCTCGACGACTCCCAAGGCGGCACGACTCGCGAAGGGATCCACCTGGGTGCGATGGCCGGCACGGTAGATCTGCCCGTCCGCTCCTTCGCCGGCATGACCGTCGGCGACGACGAGCTGACCTTCGCGCCGCAACTCCCTCCACACCTGACCCGAGTCGCGTTCCAGGTCAGATATCGCGACCATCTCCTCGACGTGACTCTCGGCCGAAGCGGTCTAGAACTGCACGCCCACCCGACCACGGCCCCAGTCATCCGGCTGCGCGTCGGCAGCGACGGCGGCCAGCTCTCCGCCGGCGAAACGAAGGTGTTCGCCGTCCGCTCAGCTGATGCCAGGACACGCTCCGTCTCCAAGGAGTCTCGATGAGCACGCACCGGCGCCGATACCGGCGGATCGCATCGGTTCTGGAGAGGCATGGCCTCGGCCTGGCCACCGGCCTGATCGGTGCCGGCGCGGGCGCGGTCACCTCCCTCGGCGGCTATCTGCTATGGACCACGCGGCGGCGACGATGACGACCGCGCCCCCCGCACCCTCTCAGAAAGGCACGCTCATGGACCCCATCCGAGTCGGCGTCAACGGCTATGGTGTCATCGGCAAGCGCGTCGCTGACGCGATCCTCCTGCAACCGGACATGCGCCTGATCGGCGTCGCGGACATCGCCACCGACTGGCGCATCAAGTCCGCCGCGAACCGATTGCCCGTGTTCGCCTCCACCGCTGAGGTGCGGCAGGGTATGCACGACGCGGGTGTGACCGTCCGCGGGAGCCTCGACGAGCTGCTCACGCAGTGCGACGTGATCGTCGACACCACCCCCAAGCATGTCGCGGCCGGCAACCTGGAGCGCTACCGCGGGGCTGGGGTGAAAGCGGTGCTGCAGGGTGGCGAATCCCACGCCACCACTGGGCATTCGTTCGTCGCCCAAGCCAATTACGCCACCGCCCTCGGCCGCGACAGCACCCGGGTGGTGTCCTGCAATACGACCAGCATCGTCCGCGTCCTCGGCGCCTTGGACACGGCGGGGCTGCTTCAGCGCGCCCGCGGAGTGCTCATCCGCCGCGCCACCGACCCGTGGGAGTCGCACCTGGGTGGCATCATGAACACGATGGTCCCGGAGCCGACCATCCCCTCCCACCAAGGTCCCGACGCGCAGACCGTTCTCCCGGGCCTGGATGTCGTCACCATCGCAGCCAAGGGCGCCCACACCCAGACGCACACCCACTTCTGGACACTGCAACTATCCCGGGAGGCCGCCCGGGATGAGGTGCTGGACGCCCTCCGTGCCGCGCCCCGCATAGCCTTCATCCGCATGTCCGACGGCTTGATCGCCCTCAATTCCACCATCGAGCTGATGCGCGACCTCGGCCGGCCCCGAGGGGACATGTGGGAAGTCGCCATATGGGAAGACCTGGTCACCGTCACCGGCAACGAAGCGTACCTCGCCTACCAGGTCTACAACGAGGCCATCGTCGTGCCCGAGACCATCGACGCGATCCGCGCCCTCTCCGGCACCGTCACCGATGCCGAGACCTCGATCCGCCTTACTGACAAGAGCCTTGGCATGCGCCAGGACTTTCTCACCCGTCCGGAGGACTCCGACCATGACCGATGACCAGCATCCGCACCCCGGTCAGGAACCAGGTGTCGCTGCGCCGCGGCGACGGATGCCCCTGTCTGCCTGGGCCATCATCGGCCTGGCCGTCGTCGGAATCGTCATCTACCTGTTCATCGACCACTTGCCGCACGTGCTCGCGGCCCTCCCATATGTGGCGATCATTGGCATGGCAGCGATGCACGTCTTCGGCCACGGCCACCACGGCGGCAGCCATCACACCAATCACGACCACGCAGGCGGTGCTCGCCAGGATGGCGCCGCCGTCGACGGTGAGACCAGCAATGGCCCCCGCGATCCGTCATGACCGTCGCCCACCCGTGGCTGCGTGCCACCCCAGTCGGACATCCTCGGCCCTGGCGGATGCTGTGGATCACGGCAGCCTGGGGTTCCTGTTTCGTCGGCATCACCATCGCCCTTGAGGACGCGCCGGTGCTGTGGCTCGCGGCACTGCGGGCCCTCATCGCTGGTGCCGCCCTCGCGTTGCTCATCGGCATCCAACGGGTGCCGATCCCGCGCGACCCGCGGACCTGGGCGCTCGTTGTCTGCCTCGGAGCGGTGAACATCGCCGTGGTGTTCGCGACGATGTTCGGCGCTGCTACCGGACTGTCTACCGGAATCGTGTCGGTGCTCGCCAACGCTCAGCCGATCCTCATCCTTCTGCCCGCGTGGTGGATCTATCGCGAACGCCCCACCCCCGTCGCCATCGTCGCCATCGCCCTCGGCTTCGCCGGGCTGCTCGTGATCGTGTTGCCGGTAGGGCTTGGCAGTGGGGCGTGGATCGCGTTGACCTCGGCGGCCGCTACGACTGCCGGCACCCTCATCGGGCGGATCGTGCAGGCGGACCCGCGATTCGTGGCCGCCGCGCAACTGCTCATCGGAGGGGCTCTCCTCGCTGGCACCGCCGCTTTCGCGGAAGGACCCCCGAGGATCTACTGGAGCATCCCGTTCCTTCTCGCCCTCCTGTTCCTGTCGCTGGTCGGGACCGCCGCGACGACAGTCGCGTGGTTCACCGAAACCCGACGTGCCCGTCTTGACATCCTCGCTGCGTGGACCCTGCTCGTGCCGGTGTTCGGAGTGCTCCTGTCCCTGGTGGTCCTGCGGGAAGACCCCGGTCTGTGGGGCTGGATCGGCATTGTCATCGTGCTGATCTCGATGGCCTTGCTCGCAGCGGGATCCCGGTGCCGATCCTCCGCGGCGGGAATCGCGGCAGTAGCTACCGTCCCACGAACCGCCGAACACGCAACGCCCGACTCGGACGGACGAGACGAAAGTCACCGCCACCCCATGCGACCCGAGAGGAAACACCGATGACTGTGCCATCAGACCCGCGTACCCGCTTCCTGCTCACACGACGAGCGTTCCTCGGCGTTAGCGTCGGCACCCTCGCGACCATTGCGCTGGCCTCCTGCGCTCCCGCTGCGAACTGGGTGCAGCCCGACGGCGCCCCCGTGCGGGAGGCCGAACGCCGCCGCGGAGGCACCGGCAAGGTCACCACCGCGACATTGACCGCCGCACCCAGTGCGCTTGACCTCGCCGGGACCACCGCAGCCACCTGGGCGTTCGGTTCGATCCCGGCCCCCGTGATCCGTCTCGGCGCTGGAGACACACTGAAAGCGACCGTGCGCAACCAGCTGGACACCGACACCTCCGTGCACTGGCACGGGCTCGCACTGCGCAACGACATGGACGGCGTACCGCCAGTCACCCAGCAGCCCATTCGGCCCGACGAGAGCTTCGACTATGAGTTC
>NZ_JASBSF010000143.1 GCF_030149085.1 Microbacterium sp.
AACACGATGCCAGCTGTGCGTTCGCGGCGGTGACGCTTGCGCGACCGCGCCCGGCGAGACTTCTCGGTATCCACCGCACGGCGCGCGGCAGCGATCTCGTCATCGCTCGCGCCCTCGGGCGTCGCCGCGTCGTCAGTCATGGGTCGGATGCCTTCCTGTCCTCACGGAAGCCTATTCGCCCGCACCCGAGTACACGATGAGAGACAACCGCTAGACCTGCCGTAACACGCGCCCTCTAGGGTGGGGTCCTGGACGACGAGCTGGCTGACGAGCTGAGGGACGGAGGGATCGGGCCCCATGGTGACGGCGAACGCGACGACCCAGCGTGTCTGGGTGGACGCGGCGGCGACCCCGGATGCGGCAGCCGGTCCCGTCGGCTGGATGGATGTCGTGACGCTCGCCGAAAAGGCTGTCGGTGTGACCTTCTCCTACGACCCGACCTACCTTGCGCGACCGGATGCCTACGCGGTATCTCCGGAGCTACCGCTGGGGACAAAACCTCGGGTCCTCAGGTCGATGCCCGGGGCGTTCGTCGATTCCAGCGCCGACTCGTGGGGACAGAAGCTGATTCGCCGACAGCTGCGTGCCGAGGGTGTGACCCTTCTCTCGGAGGTCGATGCTCTCGTCGGAGTGTCGGATGAGGCGCGCACTGGCGCCTTCCGGTTCCGTGAGGCTCCGAGTGCGGGTGAGGAGGAGGCGTACGTCGCGGGCCGCGCTGCGCGGGTTCCCGTCGTGCTCGACCTGCGCGCGCTTCGGGCAGCAGCGGATCGGACCCGCGCGGGGGCCTCCTCGAGCGAGCAGGCGATCGCGGAGCTCCTGGATGCCGGCACGGCCGTGCTCGGCGGCGCCAGGCCCAAGGCCCTCGTGCGGCGGAAAGGTCGCGCGCTGCTCGCCAAGTTTCCGGCACCGGATGACGAACACGACGCGATCCGGTGGGAGGCGGTTTCGCTGCACCTCGCTCACGCTGCCGGTCTTGCCACGTCACGGGTGCGCACGATCGAGATCGGAGAGCACGCGGTGCTGCTGGTCGATCGATTCGATCGCGTCGGGAAGGCGGACTCGGTGGTTCCGGCCAGACCCGGGAACCCCGGGGAGTTGCGGATTCCGTACTGGTCGGCGCGAACCGCGACCGGCGATGGGCGCGACTATCTGGATGTCGCGCGCGTCATCCGCGCCATGGATGCGCCGCGCGGTGTCATCCGTGCTCAGTTGCGGGACCTGTGGCGACGCGTGGCCTTTACCGTTGCCGTGCACTGCACCGACGACCACCTTCGCAACCTGGGATTTCTGCGCCGGGAGTCAGCGTGGCGGCTGTGTCCGGTGTTCGATGTCGAGCCCGATCCGGTGCAGGAGCGGTTGCGGTCCACCGCGATCGTGGGGGTGGTCGACCCGGATGCTGCGCCGGAGGCTCTTGTTGCGCTCGCCGGGGAGCTTGGGATCAAGACGTCGTCGTGGAAGCGGTCGCTTGCTCAGGTGCTCGTCGCGGTGGAGTCGTGGCCGGACGTCGCGAAGCGGGTGGGCCTTGCCGAGGACGAGTTCGGGGCGATGGATGCCGCGATCGGCCATCGCCGTGATGCGCTCGCGATGCTACTGACCTGACCTGACCTGGCCCGAACCGGCCGGAGCCGGGAGGATCAGGAAACGGCGAGCGGGGCGATAACGGCGGCGACGAGTTCGCTCGGATCGCGAACGAGAGTGAAGTCCCCGGCATCCGGAACCACGCCCGGAGCTGCGTACCCCAGCGTGACGATGCCCGGCTGGCTCGCGCGGGCGCGCGCGACGAACGCTTCGATCGCGGCGAGGTCGCTGTCTGCGGCGATGCCGAACACCAGCGCGGTGTAGGAGCCGACAGACAGGTAGGCCAGGGCGGCATCCGCGTGCCTCGTTTTGAGGACCGCGGTGCCGAGCCTTTGCAGGGCGATCGTCTCGGACACGCTCGTGTCGGGGTCGTCATCGACCCACAGCACGCGTCCCGGGTGGACGCGCTCGGGAAGTTTGGGCGTCACCGCGGCGCCCTGGCCGCGGGCAGCGTGCGCTTCGCGCAGCTGGGTCGCGACAACTTCGCGGTCTTCGGGCGCGAGGGCGATCTCGATGGTCGACAGTCGCTGCGCTGGGACGCGGACGGTGGAGGTGCGGCGGATCCAGAGGATGACGCCGACGAGGGCCATGATGACGATCACGCCCACGAAGCCGAGGACGAGCGTCACGAAGCCGGTGTCGATCTGCATGAGGTCAGTATGCCCGGTCGGCGGCGCGGAGATGAGGGAAGGGCAACTCGCATGGACGAGGGACAACTCGCATGAATAGGGTGAGGGCATGACCGAGAATGCTGCGAACGGCGAGCCATCCTCCCCCGGAACTTCCGCGACGATCGTTGTGGGTGCGACGAGCAAGCCTGGCTCGCGGCGCGCCATCGAGTGGGCGGTCGCGCGCGCGGTGAGCACCGGTGCTCGCCTGGAACTGTTCTCGGTAGTTGGCGGCGCAGTGGGCGCGGTCGGTGAGCAGGAGGTCGTGCAGCGCGCCGTGGACTACGAAGAGGCCTTTCTTCGGAACGAGGCAGCGGCGCTGTCGGCCCGAGGTATCGACGTCACGGTTCGGGTGACACACGGAAATCCGACGAAGGAGCTGGTCGAGGCGTCGTCGGATGCCGCGCTCCTGGTGATCGGCAGTGATCACACCGGGGGCGCCGACAAGCATCGCGGGCCGCACGGCACGCGGATTGTTGCCGGAGCTCATTGCCCTGTCGTCGTGGTACCCGACATCGACACGACCGGACGCACGGGCGTGGTCGTCGGGGTGGACGGTTCGGAGGTTTCGCACGCGGCGCTCGCTTTCGCTGCGGTCGAGGCATCGCGGTTCGCGGAGCCGCTCACTGTCGTGTCGACCTGGATGCCGGTCGTCTACACCGGCGACATCGCGCCCTACCCCGACATGTATCTCACAGATCTGCAGGGTACGACGGAGGCTTTCGCGCAGTCGATGGCCGATGAGGTGCGAAAGGATCACCCGCACCTCGAGATTGTCGTGCACGTGGATGAGGGCGATCCTGCCACCGTGATCGCTGAGGTGGCGGCATCCGCTCGCCTTGCCGTTGTCGGAACCCACGGACGCACCGGGTTCGCTCGGTTCCTGCTGGGGTCGGTGAGTACCCAGGTGCTCGACCACCTGACGACGGTCACGGCAGCGGTGCGCTGACCTGGCGGCTCGACTGCCGGGAGACGACAAGGCCCCCGGCTCGATCTGGGGGGCTGTCGAGCCGGGGGCTGCACGCGTGTCGCGTACCTTCGCTGCGGATGAGTGACCCGAAACACTCAGCGCGCGGTCTTGCCACGATGAGAATGGCACGGT
>NZ_JASBSF010000164.1 GCF_030149085.1 Microbacterium sp.
CCGACGCCGCCTGCTCCAGGACGTGCAGGAGGTCGGCATAGTCCTCCAGGTGTGCGACCGGTGGCAGGAACACGTGCACCTGGCCATCTCGTGCCTCGAACGCGATGGCGGTAGTCGCTGTAGCTGCGACGCCCTGCAGGGACACGTCGGGCACCGCCGGCTCACGGAGCGGCGCCTCTTCGAGATAGGACGGTTCCGCCGTCAGCTCCTGTGGTGTCCACGACACCGAGTCCAACGGCAGGCGCAGGCCGATGGGGCTCGTGCCGGGGCTGAGCACGAGCCTGCCGCGGCGGAAGGTCCACACGGGGCTCGTCCAGTGCCCGTCGGTTGTGAGGGGTAGTACCCACCCGGTCGGGGTGTCGATGTCGCGGTCGAGCGCTGCGAGGTCGTGTTCGTCGAAACCCTCGACGTCGGTCGGTTCGCCGACGGGTTTGCGGACCTCTGCAGCCAGTGCCGCGAGCGGGTCTTCATAGGCGGGGAGGAGCCTGCTGTTCGGGATGCCGAGAGTCTGGGTGACGCGCCGCGCCAGGGTCTCGGCATCCGCCTGCGCGGTCGGCCTGGCCTCGTCAGACCACGGGTCGGCAAATAGCGACGGGTCGTTCCACAGCGGCACACCGTCTTTGCGCCACTGCAGCGCGATGTTCCAGCGGGGCAGCGGCTCGCCCGGATACCACTTGCCCTGGCCGCGATGCACGATGCCGCCGCCGGCGTAGCGCTCGCGGAGCTTCTCGGCGAGGGTGTCGGCGAGCTCTCGCTTCTGGTCGCCGTCGGCGTCGGTGTTCCATTCGGGTGCTGTCGCGTCATCGACAGAAACGAAGGTCGGTTCGCCGCCCATCGTCAGGCGCACATCTGCCGCCGTGAGCCGCTCGTCGACCGCCTCGCCGAGCGCGTCGATGCGCTGCCACTGGTCCTCGGTGTAGGGGCGGGTCGTGCGCGGGTCCTCGTGGATGCGGCGCACCTCGTTGTGGAACGAGAACTCGACCTCGACGGGCTCGGTGGCTCCCGAGATGGGTGCGGCCGAGGACGGCTCAGGTGTAGCGCTCAGCGGAATGTGCCCTTCGCCGGCGAACAGACCGCTCGTGGCATCCAGTCCGATCCAGCCGGCACCTGGCACGTAGACCTCGGCCCACGCGTGCAGGTCGGTGAAGTCGGCGGCAGGCCCACTCGGACCGTCGAGGGACTCCTGGTCGGGGGCGAGCTGGACGAGGTAGCCCGAGACGAAGCGTGCGGCCAGGCCGTACTGACGCAGCAGGCTTACGAGCAACCAGGCGCTGTCGCGGCACGAGCCGATACCGCTGCGCAGCGTGTGGTTCGGGGTCTGCACTCCCGCCTCCATCCGCACGCTGTATGCGACCCGCTGCTGCACCGCGCGGTTGAGGTCGGCGAGGAACGTCACGGTCGGGACGCCGTCCTCGGGCAGCGGCGGCAGAGTCTCCCGCCACCTCTGAGCGCGCCCGCTGCCGGGCACGGCTCGCAGATAGGGCGCGAGATCGGATGCCAGATCAGAGCGGTAGGCGAAGGGGAACCGTTCCGCGTACTCCTCGATGAAGAAGTCGAGCGGGTTGATCACCATCATGTCTGCGACCAGGCCCACCGTGATCTCGAGCCGGTCGACCTTCTCGGGGAAGACCAGGCGAGCCACCCAGTTGCCGAAGGGGTCCTGCTGCCAGTTGACGAAGTGGTTCTTCGGGTACACCTCGAGCGAGTAGGCCTCGATCGGGGTTCGCGAGTGCGGGGCCGGCCTCAACCGAACGAGGTGCGGGGCGACCGAGATGGGCCGGGCGAACTCGTACGCGGTGCGGTGCTCGAGAGCCACCTTGATCGACATGCACACAGCGTGTCGGAGAACTGTTGCGTGCGGGTTACGGTTTGCCGACCAGTCGGACTCGACCCCGATCCTCTAGAGCGCAGCGAGCTGGGCGTCGAGGAACTCGCGAACGTCGGCCAACTCCTGCTCCGAGACGCTGTGGGTGAGCCCCGGGTACGCGCCGCCCGAGAGGGTGGCGTGGCCGGGAAGCCACTGCATCGTGTGCTCGACGAGCGCCGGGGGGATGACGTCATCGTGCGTTCCGCGGCCCCAGAACACCGGCGGCCGGCGCTCTGCCATCGCCGCATCGCCCTCGAGGTCGCCCGGGGCGACGTACCCGCTGAGGTTCACGGCGAAGGCGAACCGGTGCGGCTCCAGGCGCAGGGCTTGCATCGAGACGGCGGCGCCCTGGGAGAACCCGAGGAGCCCGACGGGGTCGTCGCCGGGGAGTGCGTCGACCCAGTCGATGAGGCGGCGCGCGGCATCCGTCACCCGCGACGGGTCGCGGCCATCCAGCCCCTCGATCGGGTACCAGGAGTATCCCGGGGCCGGCCATGGCGGTGTGAGGGGTGCGCGAACAGCGGCGATCGTGACATCGGCGGGCAGGTACGGCCTCAGCCCGAACAGGTCGCGTTCGTCGGAGCCGTAGCCGTGCAGCAGCACCAGCAGCGGCCGTCCTGTGCGGTCCTCGGGCTCGGTGGACCAGAGGACCGTGTCGTCGGCGAGTGCCGGCGTGTCGATGTCACTCATGGCCTCAGGGTATACAAGAGACATGCCGGTACGGACCCCAGACCCCGACCCCAACGAGCGTGACGACGAGGGAACGCCCCGCGATCCGCTCGGCGGGATCGGCGCTTCGTTCGGTCGCGCCGGGCATCCCGTCGGCGACGGGAGCTTCGGTTCTCCCGCACCCGACAGTGCCTCGAACCCGGGATGGCTCACCGACATCGAACTCGCCGAAGCGCGTCGGCGCCTGCCAATTCTCTACGTCGAGGCGCTCCCGGTACGGACGGATGGCGTTGGCCTGGTCACCGAGGTCGGCATCCTGCTGCGCGCCACCCCGCTCGGTGAGATCACCCGCTCGCTCGTCTCGGGGCGCGTCCGCTACGGCGAGACGGTTCGCGATGCGCTGTTCCGTCACCTCGAGAACGACCTCGGACCGATGGCGTTCCCGCTGCTGCCGCCGCAGCCCGTGCCGTTCACTGTCGCCGAGTACTTCCCGATTCCCGGCGTGAGCCCGTTCTTCGATGACCGACAGCACGCGGTGTCGCTCGCGTTCGTGGTTCCCGTGACCGGCACCTGCGAGCCGCGTCAGGATGCGCTCGAAGTCACGTGGATGTCGCCGGAGGAGGCGGCATCCGACTCCCTGGCCGCCGAGATGGAAGGTGGCAGGGGAACGCTCGTGCGCCTTGCGCTGGCGAGCGTCGGCGCGCTGCGCTGACGCGGGAGTGCCGATGCCCACCAACGTCCAGCTCGTCGAGTTCGCCGTCGGGCTCCCGATCGCTCTGGGAATCTCCTACCTCATCGCGCTCGCGATGCGGCGGCTGTTTCGAGAACGCCTCCCTCTGTCGCTCTCGGTCATGATCCTCACCTCGGTCGTGGGAACCGCGATCGGGCTGTTCATCGCCGGGTGGTTTGTCGTGGACGCGCGCCTGTGGACGCCGCTGACGTTGCTGATCGCGTTCGGCTCCAGCATCCTGGTCGCCTTCGCCGTTTCTGGGCTGTTCGTCGGTCTTCGACGCGACCCGGGGAAGGTCGACATCGCAGCGCTGCTGGCTGCCGGAGAGTCCGACCGTGTCGAGTTCAAAGAGACCGCGCGCTGGAACGTCCGCGAGAACAAGAAGGACCCGCGGATGGAGCAGGTGGTCGCCAAGACCGTCGCCGCGTTCCTCAACAGCGGGGGCGGAATCCTTGTGGTCGGTGCGAGCGACGACGGCGAAGCGCTGGGCCTTGACCGCGACCTCGCGACCCTTCGCACTCCGGACGCCGACCGCTTCGAGCTGTGGCTGCGCGACATGCTCTCCACGCTTCTCGGGCGCAACGCCGCGGCCTTGCCGATCGTTCGGTTCCCCACGGCGCCCAACGGGGCGATGGTCTGCGCGATCGTGTGTCCGCCCTCTCCGCGACCCGTTTTCGTGACGCAGGCGAAGGATGGATCATCGACGGAGCTGTGGGTTCGGGTAGGTAATTCGACCCGATCTTTTGCGGTCGACGAGGCTGTCGAGTACGTCGCGAGGCACTGGGGTCGTCGCAGCGCACGGCAACGCTCGGCCGATCCCAAGCATCCCGCTACCTGATCGTCATCCGAGCGCGGTATGGTGTGTGCGCTCGGGGGAGATTGATCCCGCATGTCCCGGAGGACCGGATGCCCGACAACGCCCCATCTGCTCACACCGACGCATCGCTCTCGACGCCGTTCGATGAGCTTATGAATGCTGCGCCGGATGCCAGCTTCTCGGCTGCTGGTGGTGCGGGTTTCGCCACTGTCTTCCGCGGCTATGACCGCGACGACGTGGATGCGGCGGTCTCGCGGCTCACCGCGAACCTCGCCACCGAATCACAGCGTGCCGCCGAGAGTTCCGCGCGCGCTGACGCCGCCGCAGAACGCCTCGCCAGGCTCGAGGGAGACCTCACGGCGGTTCGCGCCCAGCTTGCAGAGGCCGAGAGCCGCATCGCCGCGCTCACCGAGGAGCTCGCCGACGGATCGGCTGCATCGCCGAACCGGCGTCACTTCGAAGAGGTGCTCCGGGTCGCCGAGGAACAGGCGAGCACCATCATTCACAACGCCACGAACCAGGCCGACAAGCTGCTCCAGGCTGCCAGTGCCGAGGGCGACAGTCGTCGTGCCGAGGCCGAGGCTGATGCCGCGCAGATCATCGCGCGCGCGAACAGCGACGCCGAGCAGATCCGACTTCGGATGCAGACGGAGCTGACGGCGCACACCGCTCGCCTCGAGCGCGAGGCAGCGGCGTCGGCGGATGCCGTCGTCCAGGCCGAGCAGGAAGCAGCCGCGATCCGCACCGAGGCTGAGAAGGCTGCGGCGACAACTCGCGCCACTGTCGCGCGAGAGACCGAGCAGTCGCGGGCCGCGGCTGAAGAGGCGGTTCGTGAGCTGCGGATGCGGGCTGCCGAGTTCGAGGAGTCGCTCACGCGCCGTCAGGATGACGCGCAGCAGGAGTTCCTGGTGCTGCACAATCAGGCTGTCGCGCACGCGGAGCGCATCACGACTGACGCGAACGCGCAGGTCGCTGCAGCGCTCGAGCACGCGCAGCGGATCACCGCGAAGGCCGACGACTTCGACAAGCTCATGCGCTCGCAGGCGCAGCAGATCGAGGCCGACGCGAGGGTGCGGGCGTCCGAGCACCTCGACCGTGCACGCGAGAAGGCGCAGCGCATCATCGACGCCGTGACGACCCAGGCCGATAGCGTGCTCCGCGACGCCGAGGACCGCACGCGGCAGTTGCGCTGGCAGCAGCATCAGCTCACGAGCTTCATGGCCGAGGTCAAAGAGATGATCCGCCCCGACGGTGTGAGCGCGCAGTCGGAAGCACCCGCGCTCGAGGCATCCGACGACGAGGGTGCGGCTGCTGAGACGGATGTCGCCCCCACCGGAGACGGCGGCGCCGAGCACGCGTAGTCTGGCCGAAGCCCGCGAGGGAGGTTCGGCATGGTCCAGGTACGCGTCGCCGGGGTGGCGATGGACTCGATGGGGCAGCACGTCATCCTGCTCAAGCCTCTGGATGATGCGCCCGGAACAGGCTCGATCGTTCCGATCTGGATCGGTGCTCAGGAGGCGACCTCCATCCTCGTCGCCGTCGAACACGCCGTGACACCGCGACCGCTTGCCCACGACCTCATGTCGGTGATGATCCAGCAGCTGCAGGCCGAGGTGACGCGCGTCGAGGTGACCCGGATCACGGACGGCACGTTCTATGCCGAGATCACCGTCGTCCATGGCGACCAGGTTCTCGTCATCGACGCACGACCCTCGGATGCGATCGCGCTGGCCTCGCGGACGGGGGCTGCGATTTGGGTCGCGGATGCCGTGGTCGAGGAAGCCGGCATGCCCGACATCCTCGACGAGGATGACGCCGAAGCGTCAGTCGACGAGTTCAAGCGTTTTCTCGACGAGGTCGATCCCGAGGACTTTCGCGGCTGACCGCCTCCGGGCTGGCGGCCGGAGCCCCGGTCGAGCCGCGCACGACCAGGGTCGTCGGCAGCTCGACGATACGCGGTTGGGGGTCTGCGCCGGCGGCGATGGCAACCAGCTCATCGATCGCGGCTCCCGCCATGTCGCGGATCGGCTGGCGAACCGTCGTCAGGGCAGGCTGGACCCACTTTGCCCCGCGAACGTCGTCGAACCCGACCACGAGCACGTCTTGCCCGACCCGCATGCCGAGGTCGGCGGCGGCGCGATACACGCCGATGGCCATCTCATCCGAGATCGCGAAGACGCCGATCGGCGCGGATGCCGCAGCCTCGCGCAGCGCCGGAAGGCTCGCGCGCCAGGCGCCCGGCGAACTCCAGTCCGCGCGAACCCGGTGGATGACGGCGGTCGGATGCCGCGAACGCACCGCGGCTTCGAAACCTTCCACGCGCGCGCGTCCGAAGCGGTAGGACGGTGCGGCATCCACGACGACGAACTGCTTGGCTCCAGCCTCGAGCAGGTGCTCCGCTGCCGCGGCCGCTCCGGCGCGGTCGGTCGTACGCACGCTGGTCAGTGACGCACCTGCTTCGGCCCGCGGATCCATCAGCACGAGCGGGATTCCCGCGTCGCGCAGGACGGCGAGCTGAGCGGCGGTGGGCAGGATCAGGCCCAGCACCACACCCGCTGAGCCGCGGGCCCGGATCCGCAGGGGCCAGTCATCGTCGGGGGTGTCTCGCTCCGCCGTGAGGACCAGGTCGAATCGATGGCGCGCTGCAGCGAGGTGTGCGCCAGCGGTGACCTCGTCGGCGTAGGGGTCGTGGAACCGCCCCAGTACGAGGTCGAACAGGTGCGACGTTCCCGTTCGCGGTCGCCCTCGGCGCACGCCGGTGGTCGAGTACCCGTACTGCTGGGCGACCGCCAGCACGCGTGCTCGCGTCTGCGGTGTCATCTCGCCCTTGCCTCGTAACGCGCGGGAGGCGGTTGAGACACTGACCCCGCTCTCGGCGGCGATCTGGGCGAGGGAACTCACGGAACGATTTTTGCGCAAAAGCGAGGACCTGCGCCACGGCCGCTGGCATTGTGGTGGGCGGATCGTGAGAGAAGGGCGATGTCGATGGGGATGTCGAGTCCACCCGTCCTGCGGGTCGCCATTGTCGGCGCCGGCTTCATGGGCAAGATGCACGCACACGCATGGCGCACCGCGCATCGTTTCTTCAGCCTGGATGCCATCCCCGAGATCGCCGTCCTCGTCGGGCGGGACGCGGCACGCACTGCCGATGCCGCCCGCGAGTTCGGGGCGCTCGCCGCGTCGACCGACTGGCGGGAGGTCGTGGCGCGTGCAGATATCGACGTCGTCGACATCTGCACGCCCGGTGACACGCATGCCGAGATCACGCTCGCGGCACTGGCCGCCGGAAAGCACGTGCTGTGCGAGAAGCCGCTCGCCAATAGCGTCGTCGACGCCGAGCGGATGGTCGTTGCGGCAGCTGCAGCCCCAGACCTCGTCGCGATGTGCGGATTCAGCTATCGCCGCACCCCTGCGCTGTCGCTTGCGCGTGAGCTCGTCACTGCAGGGCGGCTGGGTGAGATCCGGCACGTCCGGGCACAGTATCTGCAGGATTGGTTGAGCGACCCCGACGCCCCCTTCACCTGGCGACTGGACAGGGAACGCGCCGGCTCGGGCACTCTGGGCGACATCGGCGCGCACAGCATCGACACCGCCCAGTGGCTCAGCGGGGAGCGGATCACTGCGGTGTCAGCGCTCACACGAACCTTCGTGACCGATCGTCCCGAGCTCACGGAGCAGGTCGGGCTCGGCGGACGAGCCGTTCAGGGTGCATCCCGACGTGACGTCACTGTCGACGACGCAGCAGCGTTCACCGCCACTTTCGCAGGCGGCGCAATCGGGGTGTTCGAGGCAACCCGCATGGCGACCGGCAGGCGTAACGCCAACCGCATCGAGATCAACGGATCGCGCGGCTCGATCTCGTTCGACTTCGAACGCCTGAATGAGCTCGAGTTCTATGACGCCACCGATCCGGCAGGCGAGCAGGGCTTCCGTCGCATCCAGGTCACCGAGCCTGAGCATCCGTACGCGGCTGCGTGGTGGCCGGCGGGCCACGGCCTCGGGTACGAACACGGCTTCACGCACCAGATCGTGGACTTTGTGCGGGCGATCACCGCCGGCACGAAGCCGTCGCCCTCGTTCGCTGAGGCGGCTCAGGTCCAGCGTGTGCTCGCTGCCGTGGAAGACAGTGCGGCGCGAGGCAGCATCATGACGGCTGTGGAAGGAGCACCCTCATGACCACCAGACACGCTCTCGTCGTCCGCGGCGGGTGGGACGGGCACCGTCCCGTCGAGGCGACAGACCTCTATATCCCTTTCCTGGAGGCGAACGGATTCGCGGTGCGCGTCGAGGAGTCGCCCGACATCTATGCGGATGCCGCCGTGATGGCCGCCACCGATCTCGTGCTGCAGTGCGTCACGATGTCCGAGATCTCGCAGGATGCCCTGACGGGACTGCGCGCGGCGGTGAGAGCTGGTCTTGGGCTTGCCGGTTGGCACGGGGGGATCGCCGATTCGTATCGCAACAGCTCCGACTACTTACAGCTGGTCGGCGGACAGTTCGCGACGCATCCGTCGAAGAGTCCCGACCGGTGCACGGGTGACCAGAGCGACAACTATCTGCCGTACACGGTCGAGATGACAGCGCTCGGGCGCGAGCACCAGATCACGGCGGGAATCGCCGACTTCGAGCTGACCACCGAGCAGTACTGGGTTCTGCACGATGACCTCAACGACGTGCTGGCGACCACGACGCATCCAACCCAGCCGTACCATCCCTGGCATCGGCCGATCACCTCGCCCGCGATCTGGACGCGGCTGTGGGGAGAGGGGCGCGTCTTCGTCGCGACACCCGGGCACAGCCTGGATGTGCTCGAGGATCCGAACGTCCGCACGATCATCGAGAGGGGACTGCTGTGGGCAGCACGCACGGCATCGGCGTAGTCGGACTCGGCGTCATCTTCGCCCAGTATCGTGAGACTCTCGTCGGGCAGAGCGATGTCGCGCTCGTCGCGGTTGCCGACCTCGATGAGGCCCGTGCCCACGAGGTAGCCGCGACGATTCCCGGATGCCGCGCTCTGCGCGTCGGGGAGCTGATGGCAGACCCCGCCGTCGACACCGTGCTGAACCTCACGATCCCGGCAGCGCACGCCGAGGTCGCGCTGGCAGCGCTCGCGGCAGGCAAGAACGTCTACGGTGAGAAGCCGCTCGCGGCGACCTTCGAGCAGGCCCAGCAGATCATGGCGGCCAGTGGGCAGGCGTGGGTCGGCGGCGCGCCCGACACGGTGCTGGGGACCGGCATCCAGACAGCCCGGCAGCTCGTCGACTCGGGGCGGATCGGCCGGCCCCTCGCGGCGACGGCCACGTGGGTCGCTCCGGGACACGAAGCGTGGCATCCGAACCCCGACTTCTACTACCGCGAGGGCGGCGGACCCCTCATGGACATGGGTCCGTACTACCTGACCTCGCTCGTTCACCTGCTGGGTCCCGTCGAGAGTGTGAGCGGAGCATCTTCGCGCAGCAGAGACACCCGAATCATCGCTTCCGGGCCGCGGGCTGGACAGGAGATCCCCGTCGAGGTCGACACGTATGTCACGGGGACACTGCGACACGAGGGTGGTGCCATCTCGACAGTGGTCTTCAGCTTCGACAGCGTCGCCACGCACGCCGCGCCCATTGAGGTGCACGGGCAAACGGGTTCGATCGCGGTTCCCGACCCGAACATGTTCGAGGGCGACGTACAGGTACGGATGCTGGGAGCAGCGGAGTGGCAGACCGTTGCCCCGTCGGCAGGCTACGGCGGCGCTGGGCGCGGCATCGGGCTCATCGATCACGTCCACACCGGGGCCGACCGCGCGAGCGGAGCCCTTGCCCTGCACGTCCTCGAGATCATGACCGGGCTGCTGCGCTCTGCGCGAGAGAACTGTTCTTTCCCCCTCACGACCACGGTGCAGCGACCGGCGTTGGTTCCGCTGACCCCCGCATCCGACTGGAGATGATCCCATGACCGAAACCGCACGCGCCGTCGTCGACCTCGACGTCACCGGCGCCACGATCAACCGCCACCTGTATGGGCATTTCGCCGAGCACCTCGGCCGCTGCATCTACGACGGGTTCTGGGTCGGCGAGGACTCACCGATCCCCAACGAGCGCGGCATCCGTCTTGACATCGTGGAGGCCCTTCGCGCCGTTAACATCCCGAACCTGCGGTGGCCGGGGGGATGCTTCGCCGACGAGTACCACTGGCGCGACGGCATCGGTCCGCGTGATCAGCGTCCCCGGATGGCGAACACCCACTGGGGGGACGTCATCGAGAACAACCACTTCGGCACTCACGAGTTCATGGACCTCTGCGACATGCTCGGGGCCGACCCCTACGTCAACGGGAACCTCGGCAGCGGCACGGTGCAGGAGATGAGCGAGTGGGTCGAGTACCTCACGCGCGATGATGACAGCCCGATGGCGCGTCTGCGGCGCGAGAACGGCCGCGATGAGCCCTGGAAGGTGCCGTTCTGGGGCCTCGGCAATGAAGCATGGGGATGCGGTGGCAACATGTCGCCGGAGCACTACGCGCAAGAGGCCCGCCGCTACGCCACCTTCTGCCGCAACCACGGCGGCAACGAGCTCACGCGCATCGCCGCCGGCGCCAACGAGGGTGACTTGCGCTGGACCCGCGCCCTCATGGAGGCGGTGAACTGCCTCGGCTGCACGAAGGACGACAATCCCGTCTACCAGGCGATCTCGTTCCACTACTACACGCACTCGGGAACGGGCATCAACACCGAGGATGCCGCGGGTTTCACCGACGATCAGTACTACCGG
>NZ_JASBSF010000186.1 GCF_030149085.1 Microbacterium sp.
GAGATCGTGCGTGACCGCCTCACGCAGGATGACGCGAGCAACGGCTTCTTGCTGGACGGCTATCCCCGAAACCTCGGCCAGGTCGGCGATCTTGACGCGTTCCTCGAGGGCCGCGGCGAGGCGCTGGATGCTGTCATCGAGCTATCGGTTCCGCGCGATGAGTCGATTGCGCGCCTGAGCCAGCGCGCGATCGAGCAGGGACGCACGGACGACACCGAAGAGGTCATCGCCAATCGGCTTGCCATCTACGAGCGCGAGACCGCGCCGATCCTCGATGTGTATCGCGAGCGCGGGATCGTCGATGCGATCGACGGCGTCGGCTCGCTCGATGAGATCGCAGACCGCATCGCTGCCGCCCTTGCGGCGCGCGGCATCACCGGCTGACCGGGCGTCGTGCTGCGTCGATCGATCTACAAGACCCCCGCTCAGTTGCGAGCGATGGTCGAGCCCGGGCTGATTACCGCCGCCGCCCTCGATGCGGTGCGTGCACTGGCAGCGCCCGGCGTCACGACGCTGGAGCTGGATGCCGCGGCATCCGCTGTCATCGTCGGTCGCGGGGCGCGTTCGAACTTCCAGCTGGTGCGCGGTTATCGGCATACGGTGTGCACGTCGGTCAATCAGCAGGTCGTGCACGGCATCCCGGGTGATTACCTCTTGCAGCCGGGTGACATCCTCTCGGTGGATGCAGGGGCCGAGTATCACGGCTGGAACGGGGACTCCGCGTTCACCGTCGTGCTGCCCGATCCTGATCGGCCGGACCTCGTCGCTGCACGCCAGCAGCTCTCGGATGTGACCCGCGGATCGCTCTGGGCCGGAGTCGCGGCTCTCGCGAGCGCGACACATGTCGGTGAGGTTGGCACGGCGATCGAGGGCTACGTCGAGGCGAACGCGCCCGAGGGTGGTTACGGCATCCTTCGCGACTACATCGGCCACGGAATCGGCCGCAAGATGCACGAGGCGCCGCCCGTGTTCAACTACCGCACCAGCGATCCGGGGGCCGAGGTGCGACCGGGTCTTGTGCTGGCTATCGAGCCCATGGTCGTTGCCGGTGATCAAGCGACGTTCGTCGAGGATGACGACTGGACTGTGTCGACCGTCGATGGCACAGACGGCTCACATTGGGAACATAGCGTCGCCGTGCACGATGGTGGTATCTGGGTGCTGACGGCGCCCGATGGCGGCGCCGCGGAGCTCGCTCCGTTCGGTGTCACCCCGCAACCGATCGCCGGGGCCTGAGCGGCGCACGCTGGCAGGCCCGACGGACACACAGCATCCGGAGGAAGCAAACATGGCAGCTACCGCGAAATCGAACAACTCTTTCGCGATCTGGGTCAGCGTCGCGGTCGTGGCAGTGCTGGTACTTGTCGGAGCTCTCGTGGTGTGGATGAACAACACGGCATCGGCTCCGGGTCCGGTTCCCGCTGCCGCGAACATCAACACCGAGACCGGGGGGATCGCGGTCGGTACCGGTGCGAACTCCGTCGACACCTACGTCGACTTCATGTGCCCCTACTGCAACCAGTTCGAGCAGGCCGAGGGTGAGACCATTCAGCAACTCATCGATGACGGGTCGATCACTCTGAACGTCCACCCGGTCTCGATCCTCGACCGCGCATCGCAGGGCACGAAATTCTCGACGAGGTCCGCGAGTGCCGCGTACTGTGTCGCCGAGTCGGATCCGGATGCGCTGCTGGACTTCATCACTGCCATGTACGCCCAGCAGCCGGCCGAGTCCTCGCCGGGACTGACCGATGACGAGATCGTCGCGATCGCTGAGGGCGCGGGAGCCACGAACTCCAGTTCCTGCATCACGGACGGCACGTACATGGACTTCGCGACGGCGATGACCCAGAACCTGCCGACGAACCCTGCCACGGGCGGGGCGAGCACGCCGACGCTCGTCGTCAACGGAGAGTACGTGACGGTGACCTACGACCCGCAGACCGACATCGTCGCTCGCTTGAACTGAGCGCGACCAGGACCACGCCGCCGAGCGCCCGCAGCAACGGGCACAGACACAGCACCGGAGGAAGACACCATGGCAGCTCCCGCAAAGAAGAACAGCTATTTCGCCATCTGGATCAGCGTCGCCGTGGTTGCGGCACTCGTTCTGGTCGGCGCGCTCGTGGTGTGGATGAACAACACCGCTGCGGCTCCGGGTGCTGCACCCGAGGGGCCGGGCATCGACTCGTCGACCGGCGCGATCGCGGTGGGCAGCGGGCCTGACGAGGTCGATGTGTGGTTCGACTTCTACTGCCCTCACTGCCAGGACTTCGAGGACGTCTATGGCCCGACGCTGGATGAACTCGTCACCTCGGGCGACATCACCCTGAACCTGCATCCTGTTGCGTTGTCGGGACTGAACGCGGCATCCGGCACCGACTTCTCCGAGCGTTCGGCCAGCGCGCTCTATTGCGTCGCCACGCAGGACACTGACGCTGCTTTCGCGTTCACCCAGACGCTTCTGACTGCTGACGTCACCGGCGCGGGATGGACGGATGACGAACTCATCGCGCTGGCTGCCGACTCCGGGGTGACCGGGATCGACGAGTGCGTCACCCAGCGCACGTACGTCGACTTCGTCGACGCGCAGACCCGGGAGATCCCTGCGAGCCCTCAGGGCGGGCAGGGAACGCCGACGCTCTTGATCAACGGCGAGTACATCTCCCTCACCGGCGACGTGAACGTCGACATCATTGACCGGCTGAGCTGACACTCTCTTCGCGAAGGATGCCCCCTCGGATCTGGATCCGCGGGGGCATCCTTCGTTTCTGATGGGCGACGCGCCGGTTCGGCGGGGTGACTCTCAGCGACTACTCGGGGTTCTGGATCCGTTCACCTGTGCTTTGCCTTCGGCGGTGAGGCTGACAGGGCGCCACCGTTCTGAGGCAACTGCCGGCGCATCATCCCTTGCACCGATTCCGCAGGAGTACTCGCTATGCGCCGACGCCTTGCCGCCGCCCTGTCCGTGATCCTCGGGCTTTCGTTCGTCGTCGCCGTTCCTACGGTCGCGTCGGCTGAGCCGATCGAGGTTCCGCCGGTGGTGATCAACGAAGTCACGTCGCAGGGAGAGCCGGAGGACTGGGTCGAGCTCTACAACGCAGGCGCGACGGACGTTGACATCTCGGGGTGGATGG
>NZ_JASBSF010000199.1 GCF_030149085.1 Microbacterium sp.
GAGGAGCAGCGGCGGATGACCACTGAGAACCCCACGCGCGGGCGCGCGATCGAGTGGGAGGACTTCCGTCTTCCCCCGTGGGTGATCGGGGTCATCGGTGGCATCGGCATCATCCTGCTGTGGTGGATCCTGGCAGCCACCGTGTTCTCGAACGTCGGGCCCTCCGGTGCCAGCGCGATTCCCACGCCGTTCCAGGTCATCCAGGTCATGATCGAGACGGGGCCGCAGTACTACCTCAACAACTTTGCGGTGACCCTCGCCGAGGCAGGCATCGGCTACCTCTGGGGCAACGGTCTGGCACTCTTGCTGTCCGCGTTCGTTCTCCTCGTGCCTCGGCTCGAGGGGCTCGCGATGCAGCTCGCGATCCTCACGTACTGCATCCCGATCGTTGCGATCGGCATGCTCGCGGTCATCGTCATCACTCCCCCCAAGGTCGGCGAACCGAGTGGCACCGCTATCCTGCTCGCTGCTTTGTCGGTGTTCTTCACGACTGTCGTCGGCGCACTTCTCGGCTTGAAGTCGGCCGACAAGTCGAGCCTCGACCTGGTCACGGTCTATGGCGGGTCGAAGCTCACCCAGCTCCTGAAAGTGCGCCTGATCGCGGCGCTCCCCGCCACGCTCAGCGCGCTGCAGATCGCGGTTCCCGCCGCCTTCCTTGGCGCAGTGCTCGGTGAGTTCTTCGGCAAGATCGAGGTCGGCGTGGGTCTCGCGATGATCCTCGCCCAGCAGGCCTCGAATGGACCGCAGGTATGGGCGCTGGCGCTTCTCAGCGGCGGCGTCGCGCTTCTCGGGTTCGCGCTCGTCGGGTGGATCGCCAAGGCGATCGCCCCCTGGTCGAAGGGACGTTGACGATGGCGCAAATCACACTCACCGGGGCTACCGACGTCCAGACCGAAGCGGCGAAGCTCAACGCCAAGCTGCGCGCCCAATCCACCCGTGCGGTGCTTCGGGCCCTGGGCTGGTCGACTCTCACCTTCGTCCTGACGATCGTTGCCGTTCTGGTGATCTGGGTCGGGCTGCTCTGGGCGCTGCAGCTTTCACCCCTGATCGCCAAGGGCCCGGTCGACGTCTGGAACTACCTGTTCACCGTCCCGGCCGCCGAAGCCAACCGCGCGATGCTCATGGGCAACCTCGCGGTCACCCTCGGGGATGCCGCGATCGGGTTCGTTGCGGGCCTCGTCGTCGCTCTCGTCGCGGCTATCGCGTTCGAACTGAACAAGGGCATCGAGCACGCTCTGATGCCGGTCGCGATGCTGCTGCGATCGGTGCCGCTGATCGCGATGGCACCGGTCATCATCCTGATCTTCGGCCGTGACTTTTGGACGGTGGCCGTCATCGGTGGCATCGTCGTACTCTTCCCGGCTCTCGTGAACATCTCGTTCGGCCTCAAGTCCGCGCCGCCGATGATGAACGACCTCGTGGATGTCTACGGCGGTGGCTCCTTCACGAAGCTCCGCAAGGTCGCCTTCCCCTCCTCGCTTCCCGCCTTCTTCGCCGCCGTGCGCATCTCGGTTCCCGGTGCCATCACCGGAGCGCTGCTTGCCGAATGGCTCGCGGTCGGCGGCGGTATTGGTGGATCGATCGGCGGATTCATCCCGCAGGCGCAGTTCGCAGCGCTGTGGGCATCCGTCGTGGCGGTCACCGCTGCATCCCTCGTGCTCTACAACCTCATCCAGATCGTCGAGGATGTCGTGCTGGCACGCATGGCGATGCACCCGCAGAAGGGCATCTGAGCGCACCATGGCACCACCCGAGCTGGCGAGCTTTGCCCGCGGGCTTCCGAAGGCCGAGCTGCACCTCCACCTCGAGGGCACGCTCGAGCCGGAGATGATGTTCGCGCTCGCGAAGCGCAACGGCCTGACCCTGCCCTATAGCGATGTCGCAGCCGTGAAGGCTGCGTATGACTTCACCGATCTCACGAGCTTTCTCGCGGTGTACTACCCCGCGATGGGTGTGCTGCAGACCGCTGACGACTTCCATGACCTCGCCTGGGCGTATCTGCTGAAAGCGCAGGAGCAAGGCGTTGTGCACGCCGAACTGTTCTTCGATCCGCAGGCGCACACCGGTAGAGGCATCCCGTTCGGGACGGTGATCGGTGGCTATCGGCGAGCGATCGTGCGCGCTCAGGCTGAGCTCGGCATTTCGGCGGAGCTGATCTTGTGCTTCCTGCGCGATCTCTCGGCCGAGCACGCGATGTCGACACTGCTCGAAGCACTGCCGTATCGGCACTGGATCGTCGGCGTGGGCCTCGACTCTGACGAGCGCGACAACCCGCCCGCGAAGTTCGCGGCAGTGTTCGAGCGGGCACGGGCCGAAGGGTTCCTCGTCACGATGCACTGCGACATCGACCAGCCCGGGTCAATCGAGCACATCCGACAAGCGCTGGAGTTCGGCGTCGACCGCATCGACCACGGCACCAACATCGTCGAAGATCCCACGCTCGTCGCGACAGTGCTCGAGCGCGGCATCGGCCTCACCTGCTGCCCGGTATCGAACTCCTTCGTCACCGAGCAGATGAAGTCCGATGAGATCGTCTCGCTACTTCGCGCCGGTGTGCGAGTGACCATCAACTCCGACGACCCCGCCTACTTCGGCGGTTACGTCGGTGACAACTACGTCGCGCTTGCAGATCAGGCAGGGCTTTCGGCATCCGATCTCGTGGAGCTCGCCCGCAACTCGTTCCACGCCTCGTGGCTCACTCCCGCGCGCCGGTCCGCCTACCTCGCACGGATCGATGAGTACGCGAGTGCCGCCGGAGTACGCTCAGCCGCATGAGCATGCCCGACGGTCTCGACGAGCGTGCAGCAGGCGCTCGTCTGGGAAGCCACATCCGGATGCTGCGCAAGACCCGCGGCCTGACCCTCGTGCAACTGGCCGAGCGCACCGAACTCTCGCATCCGTTCCTCAGCCAGCTCGAGCGCGGGCTCGCCCAGCCGAGCCTGGGGTCGCTCCGGCGAATCGCGATCGCGCTGGAGACCAGCCCGATCGAGCTCATCGCGGCCGCAGACGCACCAGACGAGTCGGGGCCTTTCGTCGAGGTGAGCCGCCCCGGTGAAGGGGAGATCCCCGAGGGCTTCGCGTCGGGGACGGCCAGGATGCTGGCGCAGCGCGCGCGCACGTTCCATCCGATGGAGGTCGTCTCCGACAGCCTCGAGCCGGGCGAACGATTCGTCCACGCCGAAGACGAGTTCCTTTACGTGATCGAAGGCCACGTGCGCATCGAGCTCGGCGATCAGACGTGCGATCTCGACCCGGGGGCATCCGTCTACTACACCGGCGGCACCACCCACCGGTGGTGGTCAGCTGACGGGAAGCCCTACCGACTGCTCGTGGTGAAACAGGTTCCGGGGCGAACGGCGCCTCGCACGTCTGGAGAGGTGCCCGCGTGATCTCATACGCCGACTATCTGCGCCTGCTGCCGAAGACCGAGTTGCACTGTCACTTCGCGTCGACGATGAGCGCCGTGCTGTTCATCGAGCTTGCCGAGAAGCACGGTGTCGAGCTGCCGACCACCGACCCCGAGAAGCTGTTCGACTTCGCCGATCTGGTGGACTTTCTCGTTGCATTCCGTTTCGCGCATGATGTGCTGCGCGACCCGTCGGACTTCGAGCGCGTCGCCTACGACGGGGTGGCGTCAGCCGTCGCCGACGGCAATCTGCGCTACCGCGAGTACTACGTGAACCCCCAGTACTTCGCCGATCGCGGCCTCAGCTATGCCGAGGTGATCGACCCGATCATCGCGGGGCTGGCGCGCGCCGAGAAGGACTTCGGCGTCGGCTTCCGAGTCGTCGTCGCGATCAATCGCCGAGCTGACGCGGCATCCGCCGTCGATCTCGTGCGCGAGATGATCGCGCACCCGCGCCCCGAGGTGGTGGGTCTCGGGCAGGACGATCTGACTCCCGAGAACACGGAGGACCCGGGGCGGTTCATCGAGGCTTACGCGCTGGCTCGCGAACACGGCTTTCTGTTGACGGCGCACGTTGGCGAGACCGATCACGCGACCCCGGATGCCGTCCGCGTCGCGATCGAAGACCTCGGCTGCGACCGGCTCGACCACGGGTATCGCATTGTGGAGGACCCGGAGATCGTCGCGCTGGCCCGCGACCGCGGTATCGGGTTCGCTGCGACGCCGCTGTCGACGACGATCTGCTCGGGGTGGACGATCGACACCGATCACCGCATCCGTCGCATGATCGATGAAGGCCTTGCCGTGAACGTCTCGACCGACGACGCGATGTTCTTTCGCACCGACATCGGCAGGGAGTACACCGAGGGACTACGCCTCATGGGCGTGACCCCCGAGGAAGCCAAGCAGATCGCCCTCAACGGCATCGATGCCGCGTTCTGTGATGACGCTCAGAAGGAGCGGCTCCGCGCGGAGTTCCGGGGAGCCTTCCTCGCGCTGGATGCCGCACTGGACACGGCTACCGCCTAGCATCCGTTGCCCTGCGAACCCGCGCCTTCATTTCGGTCGCGCCGTATTGCGGGTGGCTGGCGTGTCGAGTGTCATGAAGGCGCGACTGATCTGAGGGTGCTTCATTTCGGTCGCGCCGTATTGCGGGTGGCTGGCGTGTCGAGTGACATGGAGGCGCGACTGAACGCGGATGCCGACCCTGTCGCGGTCAGGACTTCGAACCGGTGAGCGCGAGCGCGCCGCCGAGGCCGATCATCATCACGCCGCCGGTCGCGGAGAGCGTCGAGATGCGCCGGGGCGAGCGAGCGAACCATGCGCGTGCGGTGCCCGCGGCAAGCGCCCAGATGCTGTCGGATGCCAGCGCCAGCGCCTCGAAGACGAGTCCGAGCAGCAGGAGTTGCACCCACACCGGGCCCGTCGCCGGGTCGACGAATTGCGGGAGCACTGCGACGAAGAAGGCGATCGTCTTCGGGTTGGTGAGCCCGACGATGAAGCCTTCGGCCAGGAGCGTGCGGGTGCGTGCGGGGCGCTGCTGGATGCCGGGGATATGGGCATGACGGTGGCGGATCGCCTGGATGCCGAGGTAGACGAGGTAGAGCGCACCGACGATCTTGATCACGGTGAACGCGACGACCGACGACGCGACGATCGCCCCCACCCCGAACGCGACAGCGATGATCGCGGGGATCGTGCCGAGCGCGTTGCCGACGACGCTGAGCACACCGGCGCGGCGGCCGAGAGCGATGGCGCGTCCGATGACGAACAGCACGCTCGGCCCGGGGATCACGATGATCACCAATGACGTCAGCATGAACGTCAGCAGGTTCTCGATCGGGATCATGTACGAACGCTATCGCGCCGGTGTTTCGTGCGGAGTACGCCCGCGTGGACGAGGTGGGTCACACCTCACCCGGCGACCACCAACTCGGCGGCGCGCTCGGCGATCGCGACGGTCGGGGCCTGCGTATTCGCGGTCGGGATGATCGGCATGACCGAGGCATCCGCGACCCAGAGGCCCTCGAGTCCTCGCACACGCAGCCCGAGGTCGACCACGGCCAGCTCGTCGG
>NZ_JASBSF010000200.1 GCF_030149085.1 Microbacterium sp.
GGTAGAGCTGCGCGGCGACGCGACCGGCCTTCTGCGCAGCCTCATCGGCTGCCGCGGCTTGCTCGTCAGCCTGCGCCTGCAGGTCATCGGCACGCTTGGCGGCGTCGAAGTACGCCTGCTGCGCGACGTAGAACTCATCCGAGAGGCGCTGTGCTTCTGCCTGTGTGCGCTCGACCTCGGCAGTCAGGTCTCGAATCAGCCCCTCGATACGGGTGACCTCCCGGGACTTGGCAGCCTCATTCGCCTTGGCGTTCTGCACGTCATCCCAGCTGGGGTACGACTCTGCGAAGGCAGGTGCGAGGCTGAAGGCCGAGGCGCCGCCAAACAGCAGGAGCCCGCCCGTGATTCCGATGCCCAGGGCGGAGCGGCGCGAGAGCGCACGACGCTCGCGGGGCGTGGGCGCGCAGCCGCACTCCTCAGCGCTCGATTCGAGCTCCACCGGTTCCTCCTGTCACACAGAACGTATTCACACTAACAACATCAGTCACACAAACAACAGGTTTCGCGAGGGAAGTCGGGGTTCGGCATCCGGTCACGAGGCCTCATAGAGCCATGGCTCCCCGGGCGATCCGGCCGGCGGCCGGTGTCCCAGCAGCAGCGATGACGGATGCTCCGGTCCGGTGTGGATGATCGCGGTGCCGCCTCGACGGCGCGCGTATCCGGCCGGGAAACTCCCCGTGACGGGGTTGCGGCTGTGGACCCAGCGGCCGCGGATGACGAGTCTCAGCTCCTCACCCGCCCGGAACCGGGTCGCGTGCTCGCGCACCTCGATGTCGACCGGGATGATCTCGCCGGGGCGAATCGGCGTTCGCTGCTCGAAGGTGTGGACAGGGTGCAGGTCGGTTGTGAGGTCTGGATCGAGGTCGCGGTAACTCACCCGCTGCCATCCGTACGACATCCACGCCCGGTCGAATCCGTACGACCCCTCGAACGGCACGACGGCACCGTCCGCTACCTTGCGCACGCCGACGAACAGCGTCAGATCGTCGGCGGCCCGCGCCGATACGTGCAGCCGCAGCGACATCGGTCCAATGACGTCCAGGCCTTCGGGGATGCGCCACGCCCATTCGAGGCCCGGGCCATTCATCGCGAAGCCGGTCTGCGCGGTCGCCCGTGATGGGTCGTCGCCGAGGGAACCATCCATGCCGTCGAGGTGCAGGCGGCGCATCCGCAGGTCCGCCGGCGGCCACGCCGACTCCGATGTGACAGCTACCGGGATCGGGCCGCTTTCATACACGGCCAGCCGCACCGGAGGAAGTGCATCCCAGCCATTGTCGAGCCCGCGCAGGGTGTGATCGAAGAAGCGGGCCCGGATGCTGGCGGCATCGGCGCTGTAGTACGTGGCCCACTTGCCTCCGCGGTGCGTGTAGAGCCAGCGCGCGGGTCGCTCAGGGAGCGCCCGGCCGACGCGACGGAAGACCTCAAAGGAGCCGCGGGTGTGGAGGTTGTGATCTGAGAAGCTGGCACAGACGAGCATCGGGACTCCGATGCGATCGATGTCGGGGGTGCGGTCGCGGTACCACTGGTCGCGCGTGGTGTGCCGCGCGAACTCCCGGCGCAGCGAGGGTGACGCAACCCGGGCAGCGCGCGAGGTCAGGGTCGACCACAGCACCGAGAACCCGTTCTCATGGATGCCGCCGGGCCAGACGAAGTCGCGGTAGAGGTCGCTGAATCCCTCCCACGGACAGATCGCAGCAAGGTGCTCGGGCGCCCGGGCCGCTACCGCGTACTGCGAGAGCGCGAGGTACGAGACCCCGTCGAGGCCGACCTTGCCGGTCGACCACGGCTGGGTCCCCGCCCACGCGATGAGGTCTTCGTAGTCGTCGGCCTCCTGTGCCTCGAACAGATGGGCCTGTCCTTCCGACGTACCGCCGCCGCGGGCATCCGCGTTCACGACGGCGTAGCCGCGCGGCACCCAGAACGCCGGATCCGGCGCCTCCCATCCGGTCCACGCCGAGATTCGGACGCGGTCGGGCTGCGGCATGATCCGGTACTGCGGGTTGACGGCGCGGAGGCTGCGCGAGCGCGCCGGCACTGCATCTTTTCCATACGGATGCGCCGACATGATGACCGGCACCGGCTCATCGCCGCGCGGGCGGAACACGTTGACCCGCAGCACGGTCCCGTCGCGCATCGTGACCGGGACGTCGCGCTCGACAATCCAGTCCGGCTCGTCGGTCGCGACATCCACAAGCGGCTTCGCGAACAGACGGATGCGGCGCACGATGCGACCGAGAAACCACGCCGGCGAGCGGCGGAATCTCTGCGGAGGCGGCACCGGCACGAGCCCGACGCTACCGCCGGCTCAGCTGCGTCGCGGGTAGACCCGCGTGGGAGGCTGCAGGTCGGCATCCGTGTGTCGCACCGTCGATTGGCGGATCCCTCGGGTATTGCGTATGCTTGACCGTCGGTAAGCGTGAGCCCCCGGGGTCCTTTTCGAAGGATGCTGGAGTTCATCCGGCCCCATCGTTTAGCGGCCTAGGACGCCGCCCTTTCACGGCGGTAGCACGGGTTCGAATCCCGTTGGGGTCACCCTACAATTGAATAAGCATGGCCCTGGAGCGCAGTTGGTTAGCGTGCCGCCCTGTCACGGCGGAGGTCGCGGGTTCAAGTCCCGTCAGGGTCGCTCCGAAAGCGACGGGCCCTTTTTCGGAAGGGCTCTTCGCGTATAGGACGCGGCAACTTCGGCTGCCGTGCGGCTCTGTAGCTCAGTTGGTAGAGCGCACGACTGAAAATCGTGAGGTCACGGGATCGACGCCCGTCGGAGCCACTGGGACCCTCGTGTGGCTTCTAC
>NZ_JASBSF010000214.1 GCF_030149085.1 Microbacterium sp.
CTCCGGAGGCATCGGCTCACCGAGGATCCAGGCCCCCGTGATGAACTGCATGATCGGGGCGATGAACTGCAGCAGTCCGACGACGGTGAGCGGCACACGTCGAGCTCCGGCGGCGAACAGCAGCAACGGCACGGCTGTCGCGGCGCCCGCGAGACTCACCAGCACAACATGCCAGAAACCGTATGCTCCGACGGAGAGACCAGTCGTCAGTGACGTGACCACCAGCAGCACGATCGCGAGCGGTGTGAGCCACGCCGACTCGAGGGTGAGGCCGCTGACGGCATCCACCGAGGGCCCGATCCGCTTCTTGATCAGGCCGTAGATGCTGAAGGATGCCGCGAGCGTCAGCGCCACCCACGGGACCGTGCCGTAGCCAACGATCGTGACGATGACAGCGATGCCCGCGATCGCGATCGCGATCCACTGCGTCAAGCGCAGCCGCTCGCGCAGCACGAGTACGCCCAGCAGCACCGTGGCGATCGGGTTGATGAAGTAGCCGAGGCTCGTCTCGATGACGTGACCCGACAGGGTCGCGAGGATGAACACCTGCCAGTTGACGTAGATGACAGCTCCGGCCAGCGCCGTCCAGCCGAGCAGCCGTGGCTGACGCACGATCGCGAGAAACGGCCGCCAGGCGCGCATGACGGTGAGCAGGAAGATGCAGAAGACGAGGGAGAGCAGGATGCGCCAGCCGACCAGCTCCCAGCCGGTGATCGGCGCCAGCAGGATGAAGTAGAGCGGCAGGAATCCCCAGAGGAAGTACGCCGAGAACGCGAAGACGCCGCCGACGAGCCGCTCGCGTGCAGCCTCTGCCGGCGCTTCCTGGGCCAGCTGCGCGGCATCCGACCCGGCGATCTCGGCGGCACCGGATGCCGGGATGTCACCGGTCGCGGGTACGGAAGTCCCATCCCCCGGAACCGATTCGCGCGTCACCCACTCAGCCTAGGGCGCGCCAGCGACACTGCGGCGCGCGTCTGTCGTGCAGGCAGAGAGCCCAACGGCCGACTCCCGGTGGATTCCTGCCATGCCCCGCAGGCGTGCGTCCCCGGACACGACAACAGACGGGGCCCGGATGCCGCAGCATCCGAGCCCCATCGAAGAGTTGTCGACTCAGCGGACGACGACCGCCAGCACGTCGCGGGCCGAGAGCACCAGGTACTCGTCAGCGCCGAACTTCACTTCGGTCCCGCCGTACTTGCTGTAGATGACGCGGTCACCGACGGCGACGTCGAGCGGAACGCGGTTGCCGTTGTCATCGATACGACCGGGTCCGACCGCGACGACCTCGCCCTCCTGGGGCTTCTCCTTCGCGGTGTCGGGGATGACCAGACCACTCGAGGTGGTCTGCTCGGCCTCGACCTGCTTGATGACGATGCGGTCCTCGAGCGGCTTGATGGAAACCGACACGGGTCTACCTCTGCTTTCCTTGAGATACCAAGACTCGTTAGCAACCTCACACCGAGAGTGCTAACGCAAGTGTATTGAAGCTCTGGCACTCACGCAACGCGAGTGCCAATCCAGATGCCGAACTGCTGACGCTCTCTCACCTTCTTCGTCTTCGCCGCGCCTGCACGATGAGAGTCCTGCCATGCGCGACGACTTAACCTGGTATATGAATCATCTTTCAGTTACCGTGAGTCGCGTGCGATGACGCACCTCGGCATCCGCTCACTGACGAGGGATGCCCGTGCTCCGACCGGGACGACCGCGCGATGGCGCCCGGGGCGATGGCCGGGGCGCCGACGAAGGGATGACGCATGATCTCTCGTATTCGACAGCGCGCACTCGGCGCGCTCCTGGCGGCCGGCTTGGCGGTGGCGGGACTCGCGGCCGCAGCCCCCGCCGCCCAGGCGATCACCTGCCCTCCGGGTTTCGAGACCCTGCCGGGCTGCACCAACGGCGGCGGATCTGGCGGTGGCTCGACCGGCGGCACTGGCACCTGGACGACCGAAACGATCGCCGGGATGTCGGTGCGGCTATACACGCCGACGACGGCTGCCGCGCTTCCCGCCGGCCGCGCGCTGATGATCTCGCTCCACGGATGCGTACAGAAGGCATCCGACCTGCAGTCCGCCGGCAACTGGGCACAGACTGCTGACGAGTACGGCATGGTCGTCGCGCTGCCGGATGCCCCGAACGGCGGTGTGATCCTCGGCTGCTGGGACTACTACGACGCGAACCACTCGCGCACCGCCCCGTCGCGCCACGACGACAACCTGCTCTCGCTGGCCTCGACGCTCACCGCCCGCGCGAGCCTGGGTATCGACGCCGACCAGGTGTACGTGTCGGGACTCTCTTCGGGCGGTGGCCAGACGATGGTCATGGGATGCCTCGCGCCTGACGTGTTCGCCGGGATCGGCATCAACGCCGGACCGACGGTGGGCACCACCTCGGGTCAGATCTCGTCGGTCGCGGTATCGAAGAACCAGGGAGTATCGACGTGCACGGGCTTCGCCGGCTCGGCATCCGGGTCATTCGACACGCAGCTGACCTCGGTCGTCTACGGCAGCAATGACTCGACAGTTGCGCCCGGGTACAACACGCTGAACGGGCAGATCATGGCCGACATCTACGACGCCGACCAGACCTCGAGCTTCGGCCTGTCGGGCCTTGCTGGAACGAACACGTCGGGCTCGGGAACGCTTCACTCGGATGCCGAGGGGCCGCGCGTCTCCGTCATCCAGAACACCGGACTCGGCCACAACTGGCCGGCCGGCGCGGGATCTGGCGGCTCGTACATCAGCGCGAACAGCATCGACTACCCGGCTTACGTGACGGAGTTCTTCTTCGACAACAACCGCCGCGTCGATCGGTCAGGCGAGCCGACACCCACACCGACGCCCACGTCCACGCCGACGCCGACCCCGACAGTCACGCCGACGCCGACAGTCCCGCCGAGCGACTGCGTCACCGCCACCAACGCCGCCCACAAGGCAGCGGGCCGCGCCACGTCGTACGGGGTCAACCCCTACAACCCCTATTACGCGATCGGAACCCAGGACTACCTGGGCCTCGGCGATGCCACCGTGACGAGTCTGCAGCGCGTATCGGCATCCTCGTGGGATCTCGTGAGCAGCTGCGGCTGACGTGGCCCCGCTGACGCTCTCATGCGTCGGTAACTCCTCAAGAGTCGGGCATCAGAGCCGCAGAACCCGCCCGCGGGCCTCACTCCGTGGGCGGGTTTGAGGAGTTGGCTGCGCCCGCGCCTAGGGTGGATGGATGGACATCGCCGAGGTGCGGGCGCTGCTGACCCCGGCAGGACTCGACCTGCTGAACAGCCTCGGCCCCGTCTCCTCCAGCGACGAGGTGGCGCGCACCGTCTCGCGGCTGCGCGGCGCCGGGCACTCCCCCGACCTGGTGTCGGCTGTCGTGACCCAGGCGCGGCTTCGGGAGCGGGCGCGATCGAAGTTCGGCGACTTCGGGGCACGGATGCTGTTCACTCGCGCCGGTCTCGAACAGGCGACGCGTCTGTCGGTTGCCGCCCACCATGCCGGGCGGTTCCGCCGCGCGGGGATCGAGCGCGTCGCAGATCTCGGCTGCGGGATCGGCGGAGATGCGCTGGCGTTGGCAAGCCTCGGCATCCGTGTCGACGCCGTCGACGCCGACGAGGTGACCGCGGCCCTCGCTACCGTGAATCTTGCGCCGTTCGGCGCTGACGTCACCGTGCGCCACGGCCTGGCCGAGGACCAGGACCTCAGCGGGGTCGAGGCGGTCTGGCTTGATCCGGCACGGCGCGAGGCCGGCGAGACGGGCCGCGCGCGTACCGACGACTGGTCACCGTCGCTGGAGTGGGTGTTCGAACTCACCGGCCGGATGCCGGGCGGCGTCAAGCTCGGCCCGGGACTCGACCGCGACCGCATCCCCGACGGGTACGAGGCGCAGTGGGTCAGCGCCGACGGATCGACGATCGAGCTCGTGCTGTGGTCGGGCGCGCTCGCGCGCGAGGGCGTGACACGGTCGGCGCTGCTCCTGCGGGGGCAGCACGCCGCGGAGCTCACGGCGCCCGCCGACAGCGAGGACGAACCGGTGCGCGCGCTCGGGGAGTTCATCCACGAACCCGATGGGGCAGTCATCCGCGCCCGCCTGATCGGACAGGTTGCGAGGTCGCTGCGGGCGGGGATGCTGGCGGAGAAGATCGCGTACCTCACCGGTGATGAGGCGGTGACGAGTCCGTTCGTGCAAAGCTTCCGGGTGCGCGAGGTGCTGCCGGCGGACACGAAGAAGCTTGCGCGGGCGCTGAAGGAGCGCGGTATCGGCATCCTCGAGATCAAGAAGCGCGGGCTGGATATTGACCCCGCGGCGCTGCGCCAGAGTCTCAAGCTGAAAGGTGAGGAGTCGGCGACCCTCATCATGACGAGGATCGCGGGTTCCCGCGTCGCGATCCTCGCCGACCGCGTTCCGACGGCCCCCTGATGCCTAGCCTCGGGCCAGGGTCAGGTCAGCACGGTCCAGGCGTAGAGGAGCCAGCCGGCGCTGTAGAGGATGGATACGCCGGCGAGCACGATCGCCCACACCGCGACGCGCCTGCTGTCGCGCGGATGCCGCAGCGCCATGATGCCCGCCACGATCGCGACGATCCCGATGACAAAGCCCCATCCGACGAACAGCGAGACGGCAAGACCCACGATCGCGAACCCGAGGGCCCAACCGGCGAACCCGCGGTCGAAGCTCGTTGCTTCAACCGGTCCAGCATCCGGCTCCCATCCGGGACGATCCGACGACAAGTCGGGGCCACTGAGGGTTGTCGGCACCTCGACCGGCGCCGTCGGGAACCGTGAGAACCCTCGAGAACGATCAGTCATCCCGCCTCCCCCGCGACCTGGATGTCGGTGATCGGCAGCGTCGAGTCGGCACCGAAGGCCATCGTCGACGGGGTACGCCCGGCCATGATCAGTTCCGAGGCGAGCGCCGCGATCATCGCCCCATTATCGGTGCACAGCGACAGCGGCGGAATCCGCACGGTCACCCCTGCCGCCTCCGCGCGCTCGAGGGCGACCTCGCGCAGCCGCCGGTTCGCGATGACCCCGCCGCCCAGCAGCAGCCGCGGCACGCCGTAGTCAGCGCACGCGGCGAGCGCCTTGGTCACGAGCACGTCGACGACAGCTTCGCGGAAGGATGCCGCGACATCGGCTGTCGAGACGGGCTGGCCAGCGGCATCCTGCTGCTCGACCCAGCGTGCGACGGCGGTCTTCAGGCCCGAGAACGAGAAGTCGTACCGGTGCTCGGCCAGGTCGCTCGCGCGCGAAAGCCCCCGCGGGAAACGGATTGCGTTCGGGTCTCCGGCGCGCGTGCCGCCGAGGCCGTCAGACCCGGATGCCGCGGCCCGATCGATCTCGGGTCCTCCCGGGTAGGGCAGGCCGAGGATGCGGGCGATTTTGTCAAACGCCTCGCCGGCTGCGTCATCCACGGTCTCGCCGAGCAACTCGACGTCGCTCGTGAGATCGCGCACGAGCAGGAGCGACGTGTGCCCACCCGAGACCAGCAGCGCGATCGTCGGGTACTCCAGCGGCTCCGCGTCAGCATCGAGAAGGTCGGCGGCGATGTGGCCCACGAGGTGGTTGACGGCGTAGAGCGGCTTGTCGAGTGCAACGGCGAGCGCCTTCGCGGCACCCACCCCGACCATGAGCGCCCCCGCGAGCCCCGGCCCTGACGTCACCGCCACAGCGTCGATGTCGGCGAGCCGTACCTGCGCCTCGGCGAGCGCTGCCTCGATCGCCGGCTGCAGGGCTTCGAGGTGGGCTCGCGCGGCCACCTCGGGAACGACCCCGCCGTAGCGAGCGTGTTCGTCCATACTCGAGGCGATCGTGTTCGAGAGCAGCGTGCGCCCGCGCACGATGCCGATGCCGGTCTCGTCGCAACTGGTCTCGATTCCGAGGACGAGCGGTTCGGTGGCGCTCACGTGCACACTCCCGCGGATGCGACGGTCGCGGACTCGTTTCCGCTAGCCCCGCGTCGCGCGGCGTCCCAGCCGACCAGGTCGAGCTGCATGATGATCGCGTCCACGTCGTCGGGCTGGTAGTACCGCGGGCGGCGCCCGGTCTCGATGAAGCCCTCGCGCCGATACAGGCCCTGGGCGACCAGGTTGTCGTCGCGCACCTCAAGGAACACGGTTCGCGAGCCGGCCTCGCGGGCGCGCTCAAGAAGCGCGGCGAGCAGCATCCGTCCGCGCCCAGCACCGCGCGCGGTGGCATCGAGCGCGATGGTCTGGATGTCGGCATCCGCTGCCCCGCGCACCGCGCGCACGCCGCCGTAGCCGATGATGCGACCGGCTTCTTCCACGACGAGATAGGAGCCGTGCGGCGACACGAGTTCGCCGGCCATCATCGCCTCCGACCACGCGTCTGTCGGAAACGACGCCCGCTCGATCGCCATGATCGCGGCGAGGTCGTCGGCAGTGGCGAGGCGGATGCTCATACGCCCACCTTCTTCGGTCCGGCGGGGAGGGTGACATCCGGCGAGCGCAGGTACAGCGCGTCCCGGGGCCCGACCTCGCGCCCCGCCGCCAGCGCTCGCGCGGCGACGAGCGCGACCATTGCGGCCGAGACCGCCGTCGTGTCGCGCCGCTCGGCGCCGAAGCCGGCGAGCACCGTATCGATCTCGTCGCGTGGAGTGAGGGCAGGTTCGGTGACTCGGATCGGCAGGCCGTCGTCATCCATCCCCTCGTAGACCGTGTAGGCGAACTCGCGGCGGCGGGCGTCAGTGACGATCGCGAAGCGGCCGGGTTCTGCATCCGTCTCGCCGAGAAGTGCCTGATCCAACAGGATGCCGAGGGCTGCGGCGTCGTGGCTGACCACCGGGATCACGGGGACGCCGCGCCCGAGCGCGAACGTGCGGGCCGCGGCGATGCCGACGCGCAGGCCAGTGAAGGGTCCAGGACCCATGCCCGCGGCTATCGCCGTGATTGCGGGGCGTTCACCGGGCGTCCCAGCACCGGCGTGCCCGAGGGGTGCGTCAGCACGCGCCGTGCCGAGCACAGTCTGGAGCAGGTCGCCGATGACCTCGGCGTGCCCGAGGGGGTTCGCACTCGAGGCTTCGGCGAGCACCACGCCATCGGCCTCGACGACCGCGACTGCGGTGCCGACCGAGGTATCGATGCCGAGAATCACCCCTCCAGGGTATCCGCGCCCGAGCACCCAGCAGCTGCGTACCGTTCGCAGGCTCAATCGCTGCTGCCGGCGTTTTCGATGGGGCTAACACCCGATTCATCCTGCATTCGGCCCGGGTAGACCGGTGCGAGCCGATCCCACCCTGGAGCGTCGCGGATCAGGAGGGTTCGCGACGGATGCTGACCAGGCGCGGTGCGTCGGCGGCGAGGTCTTCCGTGGCCCGCGAATAGGTGCCGCAGGCGGTGTCGACGCCGGTGCCGTGCCATTCGCGCTGCATCTCGACGTCCCACCAGTGATCGCGCAGGCCCGCCACCATGCCGCGTCCCCACTCGACCACGACAACCGAGCCGTCGTAGTCGATGTCGAGATCGTCGAGTTCCGCAGCAGAGCCCAAGCGGTAAGCGTCGACGTGCACCAGCGGCGCCCCACCCACGAGCGACGGGTGCGTGCGGGCAAGCACGAAGGTGGGGCTCTGGATCGGGCCCCGTACTCCGAGTCCCTCGCCGATACCGCGCGTGAGGGTCGTCTTGCCGGCACCGAGCACACCGGTGAGCACGACGAGGTCGCCCGGATGCAGCATCCGTCCCATCTGCACCCCGAGGGCGTGCATGTCAGCGGGGCTTGTGATCTCGCGCTCGCCGACGAGGGCGTCCAGGCCGCTCACGATGACACCTGCCGCCGGGGAACGCGCGGTCCGATCCGGGTGACGATCTCGTAGTTGATCGTGTCGGCGGCGCGCGCCCAGTCGTCAGCGGAAGGAACACCGAGCGTGGGGTCGCCGAACAGCACAGCCTCATCCCCCACCGCGACCGGGTGGTCGCCGACATCGACGACGAACTGGTCCATGGCGATGCGGCCGGCCACCGCGAACGGCTTGCCGCCAATCCACACCGGCCCCCGCCCGGAGGCGTTTCGCGGCACCCCGTCGGCGTACCCGATGGGGATGAGCGCGAGGGTGCTCTCGCGTTCGGTGCGGTGCTGGTACCCGTACGAGACGCCGTGCCCGGCATCCACGCGGCGCACCGCGGCAACCGCTGCCCGCAGCGTCATGGCGGGTCGCAGGCCGAGGTCGGCGGAACTGCGATCCGCGAACGGCGACAGGCCGTAGATCCCGATCCCCAGCCGCACGCATCCGAGGCGGGCCTCGGGCAGGGCTATTGCGGCGTGGGTGGCGGCGAGGTGGCGAAGCGGGGGCGCCAGGCCGAGCGCTGCGGCCGAGCCTACGGCATCCAGAAACACCCGTAGGGCCACACGGTCGTCCTCGTCGCTCGTGTTCGAGAGGTGGCTGAACAGGCCGATCACCCGCAGCTTGCCGATGCGTTCGAGCCGCGCGGCTTCAGCGAAGACGACCCCGTAATCGGCCGGGGCGATGCCGTTTCGGCCGAGTCCGGTCTCGAGCTTCAGGTGCACCCCGACGGGCCGGTCGACGGATGCCGCAGCAGAGGCCTGCTGCAACTGGTCGAAGCTCGAGATGCCGAGCTCGATGCCAGCTGCGGCAGCTTCGCGGAACGAGGTGCCGGGCGCGTGCAGCCAGGCGAGGATCGGGGCTGTGATGCCCGCGCGGCGCAGAGCGAGCGCCTCGGTGATGTCCGAGACACCGATCCGGGTTGCACCGCCCGCGAGCGCCGCGACAGCCGACCGCGTCGCCCCATGGCCATACCCATCGGCCTTTACGACCGCGATGACCTCGGAGTTCGTCATCCGTCGCAGGTGCTGTACATTCGCAGCGATCGCAGCGACGTCGACGGATGCCTCGCGCAGCATCCCCTCCGGCAATCTCGATCCGGGCATCACGCTCATGCCACTCCCTCCTCAGCGATGCGGCGTTCCTGGGCTGACTCCGCAATGACGTAGGCGGTCGCCAGGTGCGCGTCATGAGACATCGACAGGTGCAGGGTCGTGATCGATCGGGCGGCGACGACGTTGGCCGTCGAGCCCGTGAGTGTGAACCACGGCCGACCGGATGCCTCGGGCGTGACTTCGATCTCGGTCCAGTGCACCCCGTCCGACCCGCCGAGCGCCTTGATGAGCGCTTCCTTCGCGGCGTACCTGGCCGCCAGCGACCGCGGTTTCAGCATCCGTTCGGCGGGCGAAAACAGTCGCACCAGCAGCTTCGGGGTGCGCGCTATCGTCCGTTCGAAGCGTTCGATGTCGACAAGGTCGACGCCGATCCCGACGATCATGGACTCTCCTCAGCGGGCGGCGGTGACGGATGCCGCAGCATCCGCCACCCTACCGCTGGCCGGTACCGGCGCGGCGTGCATCCGTCGGATCAATCGACGTTGGTCGGATGCCTCAGCGCACAGCATCCGACCAAGGCTGCCTCGTCCGACCGAAACAGCGCGCCGGGGCGCTACTCGACCGTGACGGACTTTGCGAGGTTGCGCGGCTGGTCGACGTCAAGGCCCTTGGCCGTGGCCAGGCCCATCGCGAAGATGTGCAGCGGCACGACGGCCAGGAGCGGCTCGAACAGCGGGTCTGCGAGTGGAATCCGCAGCACTTCGTCGGCGTAGGGAAGCACGGCGGCATCCCCCTCTTCTGCCACAGCGATGATGCGGGCGCCGCGAGCGCGGATCTCCTGAATGTTGGAGACCACCTTCGAGTGCAGCAGCGGCGAGTGACGCGGCGAGGGCACGATCACGAAGACCGGCTGACCGGGCTCGATGAGGGCGATGGGTCCGTGCTTGAGCTCGCCGGCGGCGAAGCCCTCGGCGTGGATGTAGGAGATCTCCTTGAGCTTGAGCGCCCCCTCGAGCGCGATCGGATAGCCGACGTGACGCCCGAGGAAGAGTACCGACTGCGTGTCACCCATCCAGCGCGCGAACTGCTCGATGTGCTCCTGCTCGCCCTCGAGCACCCGCGCGATCTTCTCGGGCACGGTTTCGAGCTCGAGGACCTGCTGGCGAATCTCGGTGTCGCTGAGGGTCCCGCGCACGTGCGAGATGTGCAGGGCGAGGAGGTAGAGCGCCGTGATCTGCGCGACGAACGCCTTGGTCGAGGCTACGGCGACCTCGGGGCCCGCGTGCGTGTAGACGATCGCGTCGGACTCGCGCGGGATCGTCGCCCCCTGCGTGTTACAGATCGAAAGCGTCTTCGCCCCCCGCTCGCGGGCGTACTTGACCGCCATGAGCGTGTCCATCGTCTCGCCGGACTGGCTGATCGAGACGACGAGCGTGTCGGCCCCGATGACCGGGTCGCGGTAGCGGAACTCGTGGGCGAGCTCGACATCGGCGGGCACCCGCGCCCACTGCTCGATGGCGTACTTGCCGACCATCCCCGCATAGGCCGCGGTGCCGCAGGCCACCACGATGACACGGGTGATGCCCGCGAACAGGTCGTCGAGGCCGTCGAGTTCGGGGATCGACACGACCCCGTCACGGATGCGGCCCCGCACCGTGTTAGCGACCGCTTCGGGCTCCTCCGATACCTCCTTGGCCATGAACGACGACCATCCGCCCTTGTCGGCGGCGGCGGCATCCCACAGCACCTCGAAGGGTTCGACACCGACAGGGTTGCCGTCGAAGTCGGTCACCTCGACGCCGTCGGGGGTGATCGCGACGATCTCGTCCTGGCCGATCGCGAGAGCCTGACGCGTGTGCTCGACGAAGGCGGCGACGTCGGATGCGAGGAAGTTCTCGCCCTCACCGAGTCCGATTACCAGCGGCGAGTTGCGCCGAGCGCCGACCACGAGGCCGGGGTTGTCACGGTGCATCGCGAGAAGCGTGAAGGCACCGTCGAGGCGGCGGACTACCGAGCGGAACGCCGCGACGAGGTCGCCGCCGTGCGCGCGATACTCGCGGCCGAGCAGCACCGCCGCAACCTCGGTGTCGGTTTCGCTGCGGAACTCGAAGCCCTCCTCGCGCAGCTCGTTCTTGATCGAGGCAAAGTTCTCGATGATGCCGTTGTGGATCAGCGCGAGCTTGTCGTCGTCGGCGAGATGCGGGTGCGCGTTGGCGTCAGTGGGGCCACCGTGGGTCGCCCAGCGCGTGTGGCCGATCCCGGTCGTCCCGGCGGCGAGAGGATGCTCGTCCAGATCTTTGCGCAGCACGCTGAGCTTGCCCGCGTGCTTGCGCATCCCGAGGTTGCCGTCACCGTCAATGACGGCGATCCCTGCGGAGTCGTAGCCGCGGTATTCCAGCCGCGAGAGCCCAGCGATGAGGATGGGCTGGCTCTCACGCGGCCCGACATATCCGACGATTCCACACATTCCACACATGCTACGGGGCGCGGATGCGCTCATCCTGCGCTGCCGCCGGGAATACGCGACAGCACCCGACACGGGACGCGCCGAGCGTCTCGACAGCACTACCCGCGGGACGCCCCGAGGGTCGCGACGATATCCCGCGCGACGTCGTCATTCTCGAACAGGCGATCGTGCGCGCACGGACCTGCAAGCGGCGGGATCCCACCGAATTGCTCGGTGAGATCACCGAACGTCGCCGACCCTTCTGTCGTCGTGAGGTCGACGGTCACGTCGCAGCGCGCGATGAAGCTCGAGTCGGCATCCGCGGTCGCTGAACTGACCTCCACGATGCCGTCCCCCGCCTCGATCTCCTCGTCGAGAACGGGTGCTAGCTCCAGCCCGAAGACCCCCGCGGCGTCGCGCAGCGCTGTGAAGATCTCGGGGGGCACGATTCCCGCCGTGAGGTGGATACGGTAGTCGCCGGCAATCGCGTGGACGTTCAGACTGCTCGGCCACTCAGGCACACTCGACAGCTCTGCAGAACCCGCCCGAAGTGCCTGACCGCCGTCACCCGCGACGGCAAAGACGGTCCGCGCGCTCGGCGGAATGTCACATCCGACGCGCGCATCCGACTCCATCTCGCGATTGCAGATTCCGACGATTGCCGGCAACGCGATTTGAGCGAGAACCGACGCCGACGAAAACAGGGACTCTGTCGCATCCCCGAGGATCGACACCGCTGACGCGACCTGCGAGCCCTCGTTGGGGGTCGCCACGGTGATGACCTGGCCGACGTGCGACGTCACCCCCTCGTTCGAGCCCCCGAGGGCATAGCGAAGTGCGAGCCCACCCATCGAGTGCGCGACGATGTCGACGGTGTCGCCAGACACCGCCGCGAGACAGTCGATAGCTCCCGCGAGGGCGGGAGCTATCGCGGTGTGCCCCACCCACAGTGCAGCCATGGACGAATAGTCGAAGGCGAAGACAGAGGTGTCGGGCAGTTCGGATAGTCGCTCCTGCAGCGAGCGCAAATCCACCGCGGGGTCACCGCCCGACGACCACTCGACGGGCCTGGAGAAGGGAGAATTCGCGATACCCGTGCTCGTCGTGACCGGTCGGGGCCCCACCTCCGCCTCGGGCATCGCGGTACTGAGCCACCCGTGCACGAGCAGGACGGGGTTTCGCACGGGGTCCTCATCGGAGCCGGTGAGCCGCACGAGGTGGGGTGACACCTCCGCGAGGCAAGACGCCGCATCCACGCCATCGACACTCGATGAGCCCGATGGAACAGTCGTGACGGGCGAGCCGGATGCCGCGGAACCAGCCAGGTCGGCCGGCGTGGCCCAGGCGATGGAAGGCACGCCGATCATCGCCCCTGCCGCAATCGCTGACAGGAACGTCACGCCGAAGAAGCGCCCACGCCGGTTAGGGAGCAGAGCTTTCATACGGCCCCCGATGACCACCCCGCATGAAATATCTCTACCATGACCATCGGCGTGTCGCGATATCAGTGATGCCGCGCGCACGTTGGGATCGCTCCCACGCCTCGGCGATTGGAGAATGCCGCCGATCAGGGCCGACGGCGGGCGCTGATCGCGCTTCTAGACCTTGCGTAGCAGCACGCGGTCGACCGCGTGATTGGCAGCCTTCTGCAGCACGAGGGTTGCCCGATGCCTGGTCGGAAGGACGTTCTCGATCAGGTTGGGCAAGTTGATCTCGTTCCAGAATCCCAGGGCAGTCTCAACCGCCGTCTCATCGGTGAGATCCGAGAAGACGTTGAAGAACGATCCGGGATCGGCGAATGCGCCGTGTTTGAGTGCGAGGAACCGGTCGACGAACCACTGCGTGATGTGTTCGGGATCGGCGTCGACATAGATCGAGAAATCGAACAGGTCACTGACCGCCACCTCGTTCGGCGACGGCGGCGGTTGCAGCACGTTCAGTCCCTCGACGATCACGACATCCGGCCGGCGAACCGTGATGACGGCATCCGGGACGATGTCGTATTTCATGTGGGAGTAGAAGGGAGCGCGGACCTCGGGCGCCCCACTCTTGACGTCGGTGAGGAACTGTACGAGCGCGCGCCGGTCGTAGGACTCGGGGAAGCCCTTGCGGTGCATGATGCCGCGGCGCTCGAGCTCCGCGTTGGGGTAGAGGAAGCCGTCGGTGGTCACGAGCTCGACGCGCGGGGTGTCGAGCCAGCGGCTCATGAGCTCGCGCAGCAGGCGCGCGATGGTGGACTTGCCGACGGCGACTGATCCGGCGACGCCGACCACGAACGGGGTGGTCGAGTCGTTTTCCTGCAGGAACGCGCTGGTGTCGGCTCCGATCCGCCGGGTTGCGCCCGCGTACAGGCTCAGGAGGCGACTGAGCGGGAGGTACACCTCGCGCACTTCGTCGAGGTCGAGGCGATCCCCAAGGCCGCGAAGCGACACGATCTCGGTTTCGGTGAGCGGCTGACGCATGTCGGCAGCGAGCCTCGCCCACTCGGGGCGCAGGATCTCACGGTAGAGCTGCGGGTTGAGTTGCTCGCGGGCGTCGAGGGCTGCGGCATCGCTGGGCACGGGGCCATCGTAACCCCCATGCGAGTTGTCCCTCCCTCACGCGAGTTGTCCTTCCCTCAGCCGAGTTGTCCTGGATGGCTCACTACACTGTCGCTCGTCGGAGCACGTCGACGCTGTGGTCGCCGCACGAGGAGACGGAGGATGCACGCGTGGACGACGAGTCGATGCTCACTCGAACGCGATGGGCGCGCCGCGGCGCTCTCGGCATCCTGGCGATCATCGCTCTGGTCGCCGTGATCGGGCTTCCCCTGTATGTCTTCCCGGCAGTTCCCGCGGCGCCCAAAGCCGACCTTCTCTATGTGATCGGCCCACCGACTGCGACCCGCATCGCGGATGCCGAGAGCCTGCGCGATCAGGGAATCGCTGACGAGGTCCTGGTGTCAGTGCCGGCATCGGGGCCGGACTCGGCGGATGAACTCGCCTACTGCTGGCGGGCTTATGTGACCTGTCGCACTCCCGACCCGTTCACGACGCGGGGGGAAGCAGCGATGCTCGACGCCTATGCGACCGACGATGAGAGCGTCATCGTGTTGACCTACACGCCGCACGTGCTGCGTACGCGCTACATTTTCGGCGCGTGCGCGGATGCCGACGTCACCGTGATCCCCGTCGACGAGAGCCTGAACCTGTCGCGCTGGATCTACAACTACGCCTATCAGACTGCCGCCTTCGCGAAGGCGTGGATCGTCGGTTGTGCGGCACCGCCCTCCGACGCCCTGCCCTGAGGGCTCGTCTGACGCGCCGGGCCGAACGCAGGCGCGATCGTCATTCGTGGCGCACCTGAGCCACTGGCCACGGCGTTCATCCTGCAATCGGCACGACAACGACCGGGCGCGGGTGCCTACCCGAGCCACCGATAAGCTGACCCCCGTGCGTCTGGGCGTCCTCGACATCGGCTCCAATACCGTCCATCTTCTCGTCGCCGACGCTCACCCCGGCGGCCGCCCACTCGCCTCCACGAGCCATCGATCCGTGTTGCGCCTGATGAGGTACGTCACGCCCGACGGCGCGATCAGCGAGGAGGGGATCGCCGCGCTGGTGGATGCCGTGTCACAAGCCCGCGTGGTCGCCGAACGCGAGAAGGTCGACGAGTTCCTCGCGACGGCGACCTCCGCGGTGCGCGAGGCCACCAACGGAACCGAGGTGATCGCGCGAATCGAGGCAGCGCTCGGCCAACCGCTCCAGGTTCTCGGGGGCGTCTCGGAGGCCCGGTTCACGTTCCTCGCGGTGCGGCGGTGGTTCGGCTGGTCGGCCGGCCAGATCCTGCTCTTCGACATCGGCGGCGGGTCTCTGGAGATCGCGGCGGGAAGCGACGAGCTCCCGGATGAAGCGGCATCCGTGCCCCTCGGCGCTGGCCGCATGACGATCGCCTACCTGCCGGATGACCCGCCCGGCGAGGAGGCCGTCGATCGTCTTCGAGCACACGCCCGCCAGACGCTCAAGCCGCTGACCAAGACTTTCGGTGCGCTCCCCCGACCTGATCACACCGTCGGCTCATCCAAGGCGATCCGGTCGCTGGCCAAACTCGTCGGCTACCCGATGCCCGGGTGGTCGGGCAGCGAACGGATGATGCTCCCCCGCGCTGCGCTCGGGTCGTGGATCCCGCGCTTGGCGCGCATTCCGGCATCCGCTCGCCAGGAACTGCCCGGAATCACCGCGGATCGGACCTTCCAGATCGTCGCGGGTGCGGTTGTGCTTCACGAGGCGATGCGCGCGATGGATGTCGAAGAGCTCGAGGTGAGCCCGTGGGCCCTGCGCGAGGGCGTGCTGCTCCGCTACATCGAGTCCATGGGCTGGGGCTGATCGGGCACCTGCCGCGACAGTTCGGCACCACCGTCGATGATGCAACAGCGCAGATCGTGCTCGGCGCGCCGGTGCTGGTCCGTGGGCGCCGGCGCGTCGGCCAGGACGTGCGTGGTCCAGTTGCCCGTGGCGATGCCTCCCCGGTAGTTGTTCCCGGTCGAATAGAGGTAGCCGTCGCCCGCGGTGTTCCCGAATCCCCAGATGAAGTAGTTGCCGCTCTGCGAGGGCGAGACGATGACGTCCATTGCGACGGTCACCGAGTCGAGCCCGGCGATGAGGTTGTCGGGAAGGTCGACGTAGTCGTCGGTGCCGTCGAGTGTCACACCCTCCGCGCCGAGGAGCGTCGGTTAGCCGATGTAGGCGGCGTCGTGGCCGTTGCCCGAGCTATCGGCGGCTACCGTGCCGCTCGTCTCGTCGAGCGCGTAGTGCGCGACGAGGTGCTAGGAAAATCCCAGCTTCTCCCATCGATAGAGCGCGGGGCGGTGGGCGCGAATCTCGCGAACCCATGCGCCGCATGCCTGTGAGCGCTCCCATGCCCGCGACGACGCGCGCACGAAAGTTCGCGCGGCCTCTCGGTGGCTAACTCCTCAAAGACGACGGAGTGTGAGCCAGATCACGCCGCGGTTGCACCGTTCACATAACTGATCTGAGGAGTTAGCCACGCGCCGAGCCGGCGAGGGATGCCGCCGAACGGATGCCTGGAGGGGCGGCTCAGACGGGAAGACTGAGCCGTTCGCGCACCACGCCCGCGAGGGCCTCGGCGTGAGCGTGGGCGGTTTCGGCGTCGGCGGCCTCGACCATGACGCGCACGAGGGGCTCCGTGCCCGAGGGGCGCAGCAGAACGCGGCCCGAGTCCCCGAGCGCTGTGGATGCCGCAGCGACCGCATCCTGCACGCCCTCGTCGGTCGCAACCAGCGACCGGTCGACGCCCTGCACGTTCACGAGCACCTGGGGGTAGACGGTCATGATCGACGCGAGCTCGGCAAGCGTCAGCCCGGTCCGGGCCATCTCCGACATGAGGTGCAGCCCCGTCAGCAGGCCGTCGCCGGTGGTGGCGAACCGAGACATGATGACGTGTCCGGACTGCTCGCCGCCGAGGGCGAAACCGCCCTCGTTCATGCGCTCCAGCACGTACCGGTCGCCGACGGCGGTCTGTTCGACACGGATGCCGTGATCGGCCATCGCGCGATGCAGGCCGAGGTTGCTCATGACCGTGGCGACGAGAGTGTCGTCGGTGAGCTCCCCACGGTCTTTGAGCGCGACGGCGAGGATAGCCATGATCTGATCGCCGTCGATGACCTGGCCGGCAGCGTCCACGGCAAGGCACCGGTCGGCGTCGCCGTCGTGCGCGATGCCGAGGTCGGCGCCGTGCGCGACGACAGCTGCCGCAAGCTGGTCGAGGTGTGTCGAGCCGACGCCGTCGTTGATGTTCAGTCCGTCGGGATCGGCGCCGATGACCGTCACGCGTGCGCCGGCATCCGAGAACGTCTGCGGTGAGACGCCGGATGCCGCGCCGTGCGCGCAGTCGAGCACAACGTGAAGGCCTTCGAGCCGGTGCGGCAGGGACTGCAGCAGGTGAAGGACGTAGCGGTCCTCGGCATCGGAGAAGCGCGTGATCCGGCCGACGCCTGCGCCGGTCGGCTGCAGCTTTTCGCCGCTCATGGCGGCCTCGATGCGCGCCTCGACGACGTCGGGCAGCTTCACGCCGCCGCGAGCGAAGATCTTGATGCCGTTGTCGGGAGCGGGGTTGTGGGATGCCGACACCATGACCCCGAAGTCGGCGTCATGATCGCCGACGAGGTAGGCCAGGGCGGGCGTCGGAAGGACGCCGGCGTCGAGCACGTCGACGCCCGAGGAGGCGAGTCCCGCCGAAACGGCGGCGACGAGGAACTCCCCCGAGACGCGCGGGTCGCGCGCGACGACGGCGGTGAGCCGCTTGCCCGCGGCACGGCGGGCGTCAGCGGTGCGTCCTTGGCCCAGGACGACAGCGGTCGCCTGGGCCAAGGACAACGCGAGATCGGCGGTGAGGATGCCGTTGGCAAGCCCTCGTACGCCGTCCGTGCCGAACAGCGGCATGGTGCGCGGTGGCGAAGCGATTAACGCTTCGAGTACTGCGGAGCCTTGCGCGCCTTCTTGAGACCGGCCTTCTTGCGCTCCTTCACGCGAGCGTCGCGTGAGAGGAAGCCGGCCTTCTTGAGTGCCGGGCGGTTGTTCTCGGCGTCGATCTCGTTGAGCGCACGGGCGATGCCCAGGCGCAGCGCACCTGCCTGGCCCGAGGGGCCGCCACCCTGGATGCGGGCGATGACGTCGTAGGCGCCGGTGAGGTTCAGCAGGGTGAAGGGGTCGGTCACGAGCTGCTGGTGCAGCTTGTTCGGGAAGTAGTTCTCGAACGCGCGGCCGTTGACGGTGATGGTGCCGGTACCGGGAACCAGGCGCACGCGCGCGATGGCTTCCTTGCGGCGGCCCACTGCTGCGCCGGGAACGTTGAGTACGGGGCGCGCAGCCTCGACAGCCTCGACGTCGACGGCGGATTCGGTGGTGTAGCTGGTGGGCTC
>NZ_JASBSF010000219.1 GCF_030149085.1 Microbacterium sp.
GAGCTCAGGGATCGTGCGACGCTCCAGAAGCATGTCCCAGTGGGAGCGAGGGGCTTTGACATCGCCGTGGTCGACGGTGACAGTCTCGCCGTCAACGCGCAGCAAAGCCTCGGCGCCACAGGTGCGGCATTCCCAGGTCTCGGGGACCTCGGCGTCTGCCGCGAAGGTCATGGTGGTGTCACGTCCACAAGACGTGCAGGAGTAGGTGAACTGTGCCCGCTCATGAAATACGACGCCGTCCTCGCTCTGTAGGCTGGAGGCGCCGAGTCGCATGCCGCGGAGGCTGCGGTCTGCCATTGTGTGGTCCTCTCGTCGCTGTACAGGTATAACGCGCTCACCTGGGCAGATCATCCATGCCGACCCGCAGATGAGAGCATTCTCAGCCGATCTTCAGCGGGGGCGTTGTCCAAGAGTCTCGAGCGCGATGTCGGCACGGTCCGAGACGATGCCATCGACTCCCATATCGACAAGCCGCCGCATGTCTGCGGGATCGTTCACGGTCCAGACATGGACCTCGACCCCGTGCGCGTGAGCGGCCTCAATCAGTCGCGGCGTCACGACCCGCACCGGTCCCTGCCGTTCTGGGACCTGCAGTGCGTCGACTCCCACCAGTGAGGATGTGACAAGCCGCGGTGACCGCGCGACAAGGCCCCAGATCGCCCGTGCAATCGTCTCCCGCCCCGCGGATGTTGCAGGAGCCACGGACCCGGACGGTGCGTGACGAGCGGCCGATGCCAAGGCTGCTCGTCGGCGGGCATCGGCGAAGCTTGTCAGGAGGACGCGCTCACCATGACCGGCGACCAGGACACCCACTGCGTCGGCGGCGTCGGCCGCCTTCACGTCGAGGTTGAACCTCAGAGTCGCGAAGTCCTCGAGCGCAGTGCGTAACGTGATCAGCCCACCGCGATCTGCCATCAAGGCGGTTAGCTCCGCGAGATCGACGTCGACGATGCGTCGAGGGTCGCCGGTGACTCGACGAAGATCCGCATCATGGAACAGCACGACCTCGCCGTCGCGGGTGAGATGACAGTCGGATTCCACGTAGGTCGCGCCCGCGCGCTGCGCCGCGGCGACCGACGAGTAGGAGTTCTCTGCTATCGCGGGGTCAACCGTCAAGCCCCGGTGCGCCAGGACGCGCGGATACGGGGCATCGACGAAGTAGGGGTGCTTCACGCCTGCTCGTCAGGTGCGGGCTTTGCGGCATCTCGCGACCCGAACGCACTGGATACACCCTTGAGTGCCTCCGTGAACTCGCTCGGGATGATCCACAGTTTGCTGGACGCGCTGTCGCTGATCTTCGGAAGAGTCTGCAGGTACTGGTACGCGAGGAGCTTGTCATCCGGATTGCCCTCGTGGATGGCGTTGAAGACGGTAGCGATGGCCTCGGCTTCACCCTGGGCGCGCAGGATCTGGCCCTGCTTTTCGCCTTCGGCCCGCAGGATCTCAGCCTGGCGTGCGCCCTCCGCCTGCAGGATGGCTGACTGCTTCGTGCCCTCAGCGGTCAGGATCGCCGCACGACGGTCACGTTCGGCGCGCATCTGCTTTTCCATCGAGTCCTGGATGGAGACCGGGGGATCGATCGCCTTCAACTCCACACGCGAGACGCGGATGCCCCACTTGCCCGTCGCTTCATCCAGCACGACCCGCAGCTTCGTGTTGATCTCGTCGCGGCTGGTCAGTGCCTCCTCGAGATTCAGGCCACCGACGACGTTTCGCAGCGTCGTGGTCGTGAGCTGCTCCACCGCGCCGAGGTAGTTCGCGATCTCGTAGGTGGCCGCGCGGGCATCCGTCACCTGGAAGTACACGACCGTGTCGATCGAGACAACGAGATTGTCCTCGGTGATGACCGGCTGCGGCGGGAAGGAAACGACCTGCTCGCGCATGTCGATCAGCGGCCGCACCCGGTCGATGAACGGCACGAGAAGGTTCAAGCCGGGGGAGAGGGTCTTGTGGTACCGGCCGAGGCGCTCCACGACGCCGGCTGTGGCCTGCGGAATGATCCGAATCGATCGGAAGATCACCACGACCACGAAGATCGCAATGACCAGCAGCAGGACGATGACGAAGATCTGACCCGCGAACGCGCCGATGTCAATCATGTTCCATGGTCCTTTCTGTCGATGGCCGGGGCTGCGGAGCCACTTCGACGGCGGCGCCCCGTACCGCGATGACGCTGACCGGCTGTCCGACGTTCGCCTCAGCATCCGTCAGACCGGCGCTCAGTCGTGCCGTCCATGTCTCGCCGTTGTCGAGCTTCACCTCACCTGCCCCCTGCGTGAACGCGCGGGTCACACGGGCCGGCATCCCAACGAGCGCATCGACGTTCGTGAGGACGACCGGCGAACTTCGATGGAGCGCGCGCAGCAGGAGGGGGCGAATCGTGAACAGGAGAAGTGCTGAGGCGATTGCGGCGAGCCCGATCTGAAGCCACCACGGGCCGCCCAACAGGTTCGTCCCGAGGCCGCCGATCAGTGTTCCGGCAGCCAGCATCAGAAACGTGAACTCGAGGGTGAGGAGCTCGATGATCACAAACAGGACTGCCAGAGCGAGCCAGAGGATCCACAGATACTGCGTGAGATCGGGCAACATCCGAATCTCCTTCCTCTTGGTCCGACCCTATCAACGCAGGGCCCGGCGCGGACCGGTTGGTAGGGTCGGTACGCGCGCCATTCCGGTGCTGCCCCGCGGCTGAAGCGCCGACCTGCAACAGGAGCAATTGTGAGCGACATTTCCACCCCGATCGCCCCCGGAACCCTGCGCGGAAAGACCGCGCTCGTCACCGGTTCGTCGCGCGGAATCGGTGCCGACACCGTCCGCTATCT
>NZ_JASBSF010000225.1 GCF_030149085.1 Microbacterium sp.
AAGCTCGAGGGCGCCGAAGAGGAACACGGCGAGGGCTCGGGCGGCCGCAAGGGCGTGAGCTTCGGATCGGTCATCGCGCAGATCCTCTTGCTCGACATCATCTTCTCGCTCGACTCCGTCATCACGGCGGTCGGCATGACCTCGAACATGGTCATCATCATCACCGTCGTGGTGCTCTCGTTCGGCATCATGCTCTTCGCGTCGCGGTTCATCTTCGCGTTCGTCAACGCGCACCCGACCGTGAAGATGCTGGCGCTGTCGTTCCTGCTGCTGATCGGCGTCTTCTTGATCGCCGAGGGCTTCCACATCAAGATCGACAAGGCCTTCATCTACGGCCCGATGGCCTTCGCGATCTTCGTCGAGGCCCTGAACCTCACGTACTCGTCACGCAAGGCGAAGCGCGAGCAGAAGAAGCGCCAGGCCGTGCAGCTGCGGCCTCAGTACCCGGATGTCGACGAGTCGGCCGCGGTCGCCGCGGCACTGTCGAAGGATGCCGCCTCCGGCTCCGTCGGCCTGTCGCGCAAGCCCGTGGTCGGCGAGGGGGATGCGGCGTCTGCGCCGCGCCGGGAGGGGCTCGGCTGAGGATCAGTCTGCGGGCTGCAGGACAGACAGCGAACGCCCGGCCAATAGGAGCCAAACTGCTTTGACACCCCTCCAAACCTGACAGTACGGTGTGAATCACTCACAAGGTCGGGGGTGAGAAGATGTCCGCAGGATCGTCGGGGACGCCCCGGCGGGTGCTTATCAATGGTATTCCCGCTGGAGCAGCGCCTGAGGCGGCCGAGCGTTCTCCTGCAGTGATTCCACGGCTGCGGGCGAACGACGAATCAGTCCCGCCCTGGAAGCGTCCGCTGTGGGGGGGCGTGCCGACCGGCGCGGAATCCGTCAACCGCCCGACTGAGGCGTTTGATCTGGAATCGCTGGAACGACGGATCGCGAACAACTCGGCGCAGTTAGCGGCTGATGCCGTGAGGCTCTCGGCGCAGATGAGTACGGTTGCAGCGGCCTTTTCAATGGCCCGAGACCAGGCTCTGCGTGCGGAGCAGGAGGACTACGACCGCGCGCGCGGACGAGCTGACGCCGTGCATCGCCAAGCCGTTTCGGACGCCGACATGGATATCGCCCAGGCGGCTGCGTCGGCCGTTGCCCGCATCCATGACGTTGTCCGGATGCTGGCTCCGGGCCTAGCGGGGGAGTCATGGGAAAGCGATGGCATCCTCTCCGCTCCCGTTGCAGCGGGACCGGCGGACTATGTCCGAATCGGAACAGCCCATGTTTCCCGTGGCGAGGTTCCGGCGCTGACCGCGCTGCAGCCGGCGCGAGGGTGGTACGTGTCGGGCGATCCCGCAGAGGGATTGGACCTCGTCTTCGACGCCGTCCTGAGGCTGGCGCTGCAGTCGCCGACGCAGAATCTCGCGATCGAGGTCTTCGACCCTCGTTCGACGGCGCGAATGGCCCCGCTCGCGCCGCTTCGCGAAATCAACCCGGCAGCATTTCCCTCTCCTGCCGCCGACGGCGATGCCTTCCTTCGCCGACTCGACAGTCTCATCGAGTCGCGGGTAGCCAGCAACGCCGAGGGAGTGATTGCGGCGGGGGCGCGGTCCTTGACGGAATTGTGGAGGAACGAGCAGATGCCTGAGGGGGTGCTGAGCGTTGTCGTGGTGCTCAGCTATCCGTATGGGGTCAGCGAGCGGCTCCACGATGTGCTACTTCGACTCTCGGAGATGCGGCCCAGCGCTGGCGTTGTCGTCCTCGTCCAGGAGGACGCGCAGGCGCCGTCGCAGCGGGGAGTCGAACCTCTAAGACTTCGTGAGCGGCTACAGGCAGTCACAGTCGATGGAGGCGCTGTGACTGCCTCCGACTTCACTGACCGTGCCCAGGCTACGCTCGATCGGCCGCCGACGGCCCAGGCGGTTTCACGGTCGCTCGAAAGGCTCAGGGAACTGGTCTCAGGCAACACCGGCCCGACGATTCCACTGGAGGAGTTGATCTCGGAAGATCTCGCGGACCTTTGGCGCGAGTCATCCCTGGAGGCTGTCGAGGCGACGATCGGGCGCCAGGGTCGCAACGAGTTGAGGATCTCGTTGCGAACCGAGAATCCCGCTCACCCGAACCTGCTCATCGGCGGGGCGTCGGGGTCGGGCAAGTCGAATCTGATCCTGGGCATCGTGTACTCCCTTGCCGCCCGGTACTCGCCCGAGGAACTCGAACTCATTCTGCTCGACTTCAAACAGGGGGTCGAGTTCAGTACGTTCGGCCCGGATCGAGCCGGGGAGAATTGGCTGCCCCACGTGAGCGTGCTGGGGCTCGAATCGAACCAAGAGTTCGGTCTCGCAGTGCTCAGATATGTCGACGCCGAACTGGAACGACGCTCCCGACTGTTCAAGGACGCGGGCGTCGCTGACATCCTCACATACCGCAGGAAGACGGGCCGCGTGCTACCGCGAATGGTGATGGTCATCGACGAGTTCCATGAGATGTTCACTGGCGTCGATGCGCTCACGGATGCAGCGGTCGGGCTGTTCGACCGATTCTCACGGCAGGGCCGCTCTGCCGGTGTTCACATGATCCTTGCGTCGCAGACGACCTCTGGGGTCGTCGCCCTTCGCAGTAAGGGGGATGCGATCTTCGGACAGTTCCCCTTGAGGCTGTCGCTGAAGAACTCTCCTCAGGGATCTGAGGAGATCCTTAGTAGCCGCAATTTCGCTGCGTCGGAACTGAGGCATCGCGGCGAGTTCATCTGGAACAAGGAGCTCGGCTATGAGCGAGCGAACCAGCGCGGTATCGCGGCTTACGTGGACAAGCCGCGCTTCGCTGGAGTGCAGCAGCGGTTGTGGAAGCGCGGCCACGGTGCGCCACCGATAGTCTTCTTCGGCAAGCGATTGGCCGACTGGGATCGCCTCGCGCTGGATGAGCTCAGTCTGAGGGCGAACGCGCGTGACCCGCTTCGCCTGTGGGTTGGCCGTCCGATCGCCGTTTCTCGGAAGGTCGAAGAACTCGTCGTGCGCAACGAGCGCGATCAGTCGGTGGCCATCGTCGGCCAAGACGATGAGCACGAGCCGATCGTCCCGGGGCTCATCTCCGGAATTCTGCATTCCGCTGCCCGCCAGCTAGGTCCCGACGATGAGATCGTGATCGTATCCGGAGGGTCCGACTCCGTGCCCGCATGGTTGCCGTCCCTGGATAAGCGCCCGGGTGCGCGAGTGCGGCACATTCCGGCACGTCACGCGGCAGGGTACCTGCGAGACGAGATCGGCGGGCGGGTCCGGGAGAGCCGCGGTTCGATCCTCCTTGTGGTGCTGGGCGCCTCCCGAATCCCCGACCTGGATCTCGTCCCGGAGGCCACCTCCGGTGAGACGAACGCGGATCCTGTGTCCGAGTTCGTGCTCCCAGACTTCGGTGCGGCGTTCGCGGCGTCACCCGCAAGCCCTTCTGCGCGCGATGTCCTCGTCAGAACCGCTCGGGAAGGCGCGCTCAGCGGGGTCCACCTGGTCACACAGTGGCCCAGCGTGAGTGTTGCGAAGGACGTCTTCGACTATGGCTTGAAGGGAATCGGCGCGTTCATCACGGTCCGGCTCGGCCTCGACGACTTGCGCGACCTCACGGGAGACGTCAGGGCCCGGGTCGACGGAGAGCCGAGGATCGGTGTGATCGACAGGAACGCCGACTCCCAGTTGAAGGTCGTCATCCCCTTCGAGCCGTGGGCGGCGGAACTCGAGAGAGGAATGGTTGAGCGTGATGAGTGACTATCAGAACTACGTGGAGATGGTCGAGCTCCTCGCCAACGCTCCCCGAGTTCAGGAGGAGCGTCACAGTCAGGCGTCTGCGTATAGAGATGAAGCCGTGCGAGTGGCGCAGTCGAGTCTTCAGCGAGCGCAGCACGAGTGGGCGATGCGCGAGCGTGCAATCGGGGAAACCGACACCTTGGTGAGGCACCTGGTGCAAGACGCGCGAGTGCGCCCGGCTCTGTCGCAGGAAGTATCGATGATGAACCCGAGCCAGCTCGATGAGTCGTTGGCCCAGATCAGGAGTGACGCGGAGACCGCACAACAGGCGGTCCAGTGGATTGCTCGCGAGACGGCCCGGGCGATCGCTGAACGGCGGCGCCGCGGGCTGCCCGAGGGAGGCTACTGAGATGGCCTTTTTCAGGAACCGAGGCCAGGAGTTCATCGAACGAGGCGGGCGGGGCCGTCAGGGCGACACGACCCTTCCCGCGCGGAGTATTGCTACGGATGCTCAGCTGATCGCTCGCAGATCGATGCGGAGTGCCGACATCGTCGCGTCGATGAAGATCCTCGACTCGGCACCGAACGAACTGGCGGCGAGGGAGATCGCCGAGTGGCTCAACGGAGAGTTCGAATCGCGCGGAGGCGGCGCGCTGCTGGGTCTGTTCGGCCACTGCTATCTCGGGCATCCGTACGCGGATCACCTGATGACTCTCGACGGATCGATCATCCGTCACTTCACTCACGCGGAGCCGGTCCCCTCTGGATTCGAACCCGCGCGTTCTCTCGCCGTGACTGACGCCTACGCGTACATAGAGGTCTACGCGGATGGCCAGATCATCCCTGTCCGCCCCGATGGCATTCCCGCCGCATAGTTCACCCATACGTTCAAGGAGGCCTCATGGCTGGTGAAATCTCGATCGATCTCAGTCCGGTCTTTCGACAACTGCAGCAGTTGGAAAACCAGGTCACCCACACGATCCAGGTCGAGGTCGGCGGACTCAGGTCTGATCTGGTCAGGACCGATCAGAAGCTTGAGATCCTTCGCGCTGCGTTCGAGGACTATGTCAATGAAGCCCGACGTACCGCAATCGTTCAGCGCGCAGAGACCAAGCTCAGCGGTCTGAAGGACGACCTCGAGCGCGAGTACGGTCATTACCAGGCGGTGCGGCGCGCGTCGATCGGAATCCTTCAGGCCTTCGACGTGGGAAACGTGAGCAACCACACCGTCACCCAGGTCAGCGAGGAACTGATGATTCAGACCCCCCGCTACTGGCTTGCTCCGGCGCTCGTGGCACTTGCCGCGTGGTCGAAGGACAACGAAGAGATAGCGAAGATCTCCGTCGAGGAGGCATTCCGGAGAGACCCTCGCAAGACCTCCATGTTCTTCGCCCTGGTATTGCGGAGGCAAGGCCGGGAAGAGCTCGCTGTTCGGTGGCTGAAGCACTACCTTCGGGGACAGGATCCGCGCGGACTCGGACGGCACTTTGCGGTGATCTTCGAGTCGCTCGCGCAGGGTGCGTTTGGTCCCGCTGGAGCGCAGTTCGCGGGTGATCAACTGGCCTCATGGATGGAGCAGCTCCGGCAGGACCCTGAGCTCGTGGATAAGCAGGTACAGGACTGGCGCTCGTACGCCGAAGTCTCGGGCCTGTTCTTGCACGATGACGAGTACCCGAATCTGCGGAGCTTCTGCCCCGAATGGCCGCTTCTCAAAGAGCTGATCGAGGCATCGTCATCCCTTCCCGTGCTCATCGATCACTTCCGCAAGATCCACGAGGGCGTCTTCGCCGCACAGGGCGGCACTATCGATCAGTTGGATGAGCTTCTCGAGCAGCTCGTCACGAACTACGACGAGGAGGAACTCCCGCTTCGGCGCGACATCGCCATGCAGGAGGCGATCATCGAGCAAGACGGCGATCTCGACCGAGCTCTGGTCCAGGCGGAGGTCATGGATGAGGCTCTCGCAACCACGATCGATGCGTTGAGCCTGCAGACGTTCGTCGCCATGGAGCCGGAGCTGCTTGCCGTGAGTCCTCGAACGCAGCAACTGGCAGTCGGTGCGACCCGGGGCGAGATCGAATCGGGCATCAGCCAGTTCGTCGCGAACTACCGGAGCAAAGTACCGACCTGGGTGCGGGTGGTGCTGGGTGCGGACCACACTCCGTGGGCGAGTACGTACGGCTTTCCTGGCTGGGAGACCCGCTCGGATGTTTCGGATGCAGACTCGGTTTCCTCCCTCCGCCGACACTGGGAGGAGACGTTCGAGAAGTACATCGATGCAAGGAGGGTCAAGCCGGCGAAATACGTGCTCGCCGGGGCAGCGGGGCTTTTCCTGTTCATCGTCATGCTCCTCCTTCATCTGTGGGTGCTGGCGCTGATCTTGTTGGTGCTCGTGGGCGGTCTGGCCGGAGGGCTGTGGATGATCGCGAAGAAGCGTGCCGAGAAGGACATCGCCGAGCTGGAACGAAATCGGGAGCGAGCCATTGCGGACTCGGTCGAGCTATACCGCTTGACGATGAAGGAGTTCTACGACGCCAGCCAGGACTATGCGGAATTCGATCAGCGCGAGACGGAGCTCATTGGGCTGCTGAGAATGTGGCAGATCGGTGTTGCGTTCAACGCCAACGAGGCAGGGGCAGACAAATGACCGGGGCATCAGCGGAGCAGTACCAGCGAGCGCTCGACCGCTATGGGCAGCTGGAGGCGGAGTACAACAGCCTGCTCGGCCAGGCTGCCGCTGGAGACCAAGCCGCACACGCGGCGGCGGACCAGAAGCTCGTGGAACTCCACGCCCAGCACGCAATAGTGACCCGGGCCTTTGAGGAGTTCAACGCCACGCCTTCCGCAAGCCCGTCCGAGGCGGAGCCGGCTGCGTCTGGGTACGACGTCGGGTCGGCGCCCTCTGACCCGCCCCTGCCTGGGGGCTATGACTTGGCGCCGGTGGTCACACCGGTCACGCCTTCGCAGCCGATCTATGACGCTTCCGCGCCCACCTTCATTCGACGGCCCTCTCCGGTGAACATGGTTCCGCGCCCTCTGGAGGAAAGTGCCGACTCACCTCTTACCGTGATTCGTCGAGACCTCCTGGCGCCGCGGGCCGCCACGACCTCGGCATCCATCGGGCGCGATCGACGGATCGCGGGTGGGTTGCCCTCCTGGTCGCCCGTCCCCCCGGGTGAACAGCTGGTGACCCGTGCCGGCGATTCCCGATCGCGATGATCTTCGGCCAGCGACCGGATTCGGTCAGGCCAGGTGCCGGACCCTATGAAGCCTGGATGTCGGCGCTCCGGCTGTGGCCAGACAACCCGTCCGTTCTGGCGACGCAAGATCTTCCGCCGCTTGACGTCTCAACGTTCGACCGCCAGACCTGGGGGGATGTGCAGCGAGCGATCAACGACGCGCTGGAGAGTTTCATGAGGAAGTGGAGCAGCGAACTCAGCGCCGCCATCGGTCGCGCGCCAAGCACGCACGAGCTTGCGAGGTCCCTCGTGGCGCAACGACAGCGGCTCAGGCCGCGCTTCGAGCTCATCTACGATGAGCGGCTCCCCGAGCCGATTCGCGATGCACTCTACGCAGGCTTCAGCGCGGACCTGGCAGACCTTCAGAGACAGATCGAACAGAGCCTCTCGACCGAAGTCGCTGCAGGCAGGTCCCTGCGCACTGAGAACGACCGGTTGCTGCGAGTGGTCCGGGAAAACACTCTGGTGCGGGCGTTGGATGATTATCCGAGGCCCACTTCTGCAACGACAACCGAAGCGGCGGAGCCACATAAGAGGGCGCGGCTCTTTTCACGCTCCGCAAGGAAGTAAGGAACGACGACCCCATGCCTGCATTTGCCGAGACCCGAGAGCTCGTTCGCAACTACCTCGCCGCGCGGGTTCCCCTGGTGGTGATTCGCTCGATTGAGTTGAACCGGTGTCTGTCGTTGATCGCGTCTGTCGCCGCAGAGTTCAAGACGATGCCGTTCTACCTGCAGAGCCGCACGGAGGGGCTGAAACAGCTCCCCAGTGGTCAGCAAGTTTCCGACGACACATCATTGGCAGCGGCCATGGAGTACGCGACTTCACTGTTTCGACGGACCGAGTACGTGAACTTCGCGTTCACCGATATCGAAGATCTGATGGACGAGTCCTCGACCTCACGACACCTTGCGGAACTCGCACGGCTCGCGGAGACAAAGGCTGGCACGGTGATCATCGTCAGTGACAAGCCCGTCTGGAGCGGGTTGGGCCGACTCGGGATGAGCGCCGAGCT
>NZ_JASBSF010000253.1 GCF_030149085.1 Microbacterium sp.
GCTAGCCACGGCACCAACGCGCTCATCCGCGAGGGTCGCGCGACCCTCGTGCAAAGTCACACCGACATCACCGAACTCTTAGATGCATCGCCGCGTGGTCTTCTCACGGCGACACTTGCGCAGAATACCCCGCAACACACCGTTGCTCGTGAGTACAGTCTCACCAGATAGTCCAGGCTCCGAGTGGTGGTAATAGACGTTGAACAACGACAGTCAGCTTGCGTTCGATCTTGACGAGCTCGTGCGTGAGGATCTCCGCGCGAACCCACCCGAGTGGCAGGGCGCGCCACTGCACTTCACCACCGACTACTTCTCGCCGGGCGAGCTACAGGCCGCGTTTGAGCATTGGCAGCTTCTCAATGGCCGTTTCGGGTCGATCCCGCATAGCCGTATGTGGCACACCGGATACGGATGGCTCAATGGTGGCACCGAGTACGGCGATCACCGCCTCGTCATGTTCTCAGCTGACCTGCGCCCCGAGCCGAAGTGCGAGGGGCCGGGCGACCTCATGTATCTCGCGGTCTGCGAACCATGCGAGTGGCATCAGGTCAGCGACTCGGAAATCGATAGCGTCGAGGGGTGGCACAATCACGCGATCCCGAACTGGCGTGAGCTACCAGTCGTGCCCGCGCAGATTCGGGTGCGCGATGGCGGCGGCTTCACCAAGTTAGGCCGCAAATGGATCGCAGCGCACTACCCGGCCGAGATGCAAGTGTCTGGTGCACCGATCATCACCGAGCGCGCACGCTACGCGACTCGACACGTCGCCGAATACTCGCCCCGGGGCGGCTATGACCTCTCATCAACCGCTCTTGATCGACCCTTGCCTGAGCCGAGTACTGAGGCCCCCGCTGCACATCTCAAGAGTGCTGCGCCTGTGCATACACCGAGGCACAGGGTCTCAGCCGTTCCTGAACATGCTGTGCTTTTCAGGCCTTCAGGCGTACAGTTAGGAGCACACGGCAAATAAGCCCCGCCTGGGGAATGACGGAGCAGCCTGAGCTGCGAAGTGCTTTTACACGAATCTGACCGCCGGTAGATCTGTAAAGGACTCCGTCATGCTCACTATCATCTGGCATCTCAGTAGCTTCGCGAACGATCTGTTGCAGCGGTACGCTCCGACGAACCGGCTGATCTGGTTCCTGCACCGCCGCGAAAATCTCCGCTACGGTGTACCGGCGATGCTGCTCTCGATCCCCTACCTGTTGATCGCACGCGGCGCTCTCGCTCTGATCGAGGTGAGTGCTCCCGAGTGGCTGTATCTCGTGTTCATTCTCTGCATCTGGAACGCGATCAAGTTCCTCGTGTGGGGGCCGATCAGCCTGACGGTACTCGGCAAAGCGAGGTTGCGCGAGGCGCGCGAGCTGAAGCGCATGGCGCAAGAGACAGTTATTGACGAGTGCGGCGCCGAGCCTGCGACTTCTCGTCGGTAGCGGGGCCGTCTACTCAGAACAGTGTCGGGCCGTCGTACTTTGGTGCGGCGGCTCGACGCGCGCCGGATGCCGTTCGAGCGGTTCGCGCGGCACGCGCGGTCTGAGGTTCGGATGGGTTCAAGCGTTCGGCGAGCACGGCTTTCACGTCGCTCCAGATGTCGGGCCGTTCAGTATGGCGGTCTCGGTCGCACGAGCGGCGCAGGTCAGTGAGGAACCTGGTGCGCCGCTCTGGTGTGGAGAGTTGCTCGTAGTAGAACCCTGCACGGTCGTAGTGGGCGATGAACCCGAAGTAGCCCGAGTTGTAGAGGCCCTCGTAGAGCTGGTTCGTGAATCTGTCCTCCGGGTAATCGTCTGCGATGAATCGGAGTAGCGCGTTCACGAATCGTGCTTTGCGCGCTGCAGTTCCTGACGGATAGCCAGAGTCGAGGAACTTGTCGACGGGTGCTCGCTTCACGGCCATCGCTCACTCCTCGCTCACGGCTCTCGGGATGAGAACGAGGTGCGCTTGACTGA
>NZ_JASBSF010000263.1 GCF_030149085.1 Microbacterium sp.
CGGCGCTTTGCAGTCGACGCCCGTGAGTGGCTCGGGCAATGGCGGCGCGGCATCCAACGCATCCGGTGGTGGCACCGGCGCAGGGACCAGCGGCGGAACCACAGGCGGCGCGGCAGATAGCAGCGGGAGCGCGCCCGTGTACGACGAGAACGGCAACCTGATCGACGGCAGTGGGACGGGAACGTCTGGCGCAGTGGCTGTGGCGTCCCCCTTCACCGTCGAGGAGGGCGGCTGGGGTTGGCAGCAGACGGCGATGCTCGCAGCTGTGGGGCTGCTGCTCCTCGCCGTGATCGTGCCACCAGCGCTGATCCGCATCCTCCGCCCCGACTCCAGCAAGGGAGGGTCTCGGTGAGCGGTGCGACCCCCACCTCCCGCAGCGCCTATCGACGCTCTCGTCCGCAGCGGCGGGGGTTCGGTCTCTGGCTGCGTGCCCTCGTCGCCGGATCTCTCACCGCCGTGCTGGTCGGCGGCGGGGTGGGCCTCGTCGGTTCTCAGCTCGCGGTCACGACTGCCACCGCTGCGACGGAAGACTCGTCGGCAAAGACCCTGACGGCTCAAGATGCGCTGGACCCAACCGGCACCCCCTTTCCGGATCTGAAGGTCACGGTGTCCAAGACCTCCGGGCTGACCAACGAGGGTCTGCGTGTGAGCTATTCGGGGGGATCGCTCTCGTCGACGACGAGGAACTATCTCCAAATCGCTCAGTGCTGGGGCACCGTTATCGAGAACGGTGTTCCAGGACCAGCCCGGGAGACCTGCGTTTTCGGAGCGATCGCAGGTGATGGAGGGCTTCGCGCAACGTCAACGACTGCGACTGACGTAGCTACCAAGGATCGACCGTACACGTCGTTCCAGTTTGGCGCGTACACATCCGTCCCGTTCGTCGCGTACAACGAGGCTCTCGTCACGGATCCCGCTCTGGTCCCTCAGGAATATCTCGTCAGCAATCTCACGAAGAACCCACAAGGCGATGTCGTCACGCGAACCGAGGCAGGGCTGACGCCGGTCAATGTCAACCAGAACCGGTACTTCACCAAATTCACGACCAATGAGATCGCCTGGGCGCCCTTCTCCGATGACGGCACGGGTGAGGTTGTCTTCGAGGCGCAGACGGCGCTTGAGTCATCCGGTCTCGGCTGTGGGTCGCCAATTGGATTGGGGACGAACGCGGTGACCGGTCAGTCCTGCTGGCTCGTCGTGATTCCACGCGGCACGGCCGACAATGGCGCGAACGCGGCACTCTATCCCGGGATCTGGTGGGACTCCTGGAGGCACCGCATCGCATTCAAGCTTGATTTCGACCCCGTGGGCTCGCGCTGTTCACTGTCGTCAGGTGAACTTCAGGTCCAGGGAAGTCCACTGCTTTCGGAGGCGATGTTCTCTTGGCAGGGTGCGTACTGCGGCACACAAGGAGGGCGTGCCATCGCCTACTCGCGTGGAACGGACCAGGATGCCGCGCTAGCGTCAGCCACGACGAGTGGAGCACCCCTCGCCCTGGTGTCACGACCACTGGCACAGGCGGGCGTCACCGACACGATGGTTTACGCACCCCTCGCGCTCACCGGGGTGACGATCTCGTTTTCGGTCGACCGGTTCGTCAACGTGACGGCGTCCGAGGAAGAGCAAAAGAAGAGCCGGACGCCCTTCACCTCAATGAAGCTGACCCCCCGCCTGCTTGCGAAACTGCTCACGGACTCCTATCTCGAGAGCATCGACAAGAGCGTTCCTGCAGCGGACATGTCAGGACTTGACTACAGCACCTCGCCTGCGACGGTGGTGTACCCCACCGACTCTGATGGGGATCGAATCCCCTATCTTCGCAACCCCACCACTGGGCGGCTGAACCCGACCAATATCACGAGGGACCCCGAGTTCCTCGCAATCAACCCTGAGTGGAAGAACAACATCCTTCTCGGGGTGGGCATCGCCTCGGCAGTAACTCCCATCGGTCGCGCCGATGCGGTGCGTGCCGTGTGGGACTACATCTTGGCGGATGCCGAGGCGAAGGACTGGCTCGCGGGAAAGCCCGACGAAGACGGCATGGTCGTCAACCCCTTCTACGCCATCAGTGATGACGCGAATGCGTTGGGTGCCGCGCTTGCACTACCCACCGACAGCTTCCCGAAGGCTGACCCGTGGGAACTCCCGAACACGTTCGATCCCGCGACGAAGTCCGGATCGATTGCGATGAATCAGATCGACTATCGACCGTACGCCGACAGCTTTGAGCAGTCAGCGCAGTATGTGCTGAGGGGCGACGACCGTACTCTCGGCGGGTTTGATAACAACTCGACTCCGCCAAAGTGGGTGCGCGATGCCCCCGCTCCAGTCGGCCAGCGCACAGCGATTGGAGTGACAGATGCCTCAGCGGCGGCTCGATTCGAGACATACACCGCGCTTCTGCTCAACCCTGCGGGAGAATACGTCGGAGCTACCACGGACGGAATGCTCGCGGCGGCAAGCGTGATGACGGAGGTCGCTGGCGGGAAGGGCGTACGCAGCTTCGACAACACGGCCGACGGCGCAAAGGCAGCGACTGCCGCCTACCCGTTGACGATGCCGATCTACGCCGCCATGAACCCGGTCGACCCCGACAAGGCGTCACGTGGTGATTACGCCTCACTCGTGGAGTTCATCGTTACCAAAGGTCAACGCCCAGGGCAGAGCTCGGGAGACCTACCGCGCGGGTACGCTCCGCTTCCGGCGGCCTGGGTCACGCAGGCCACCTCAGCGGCGGCGACCGCTCGTCAAGGGGTCACGTCGACCCCCACGCCGACACCGTCCACCTCGATCCCCACTGTGACGACATCTTCGGGCGCGGCGAGTTACGTGACGCCCGTGTACGCGGTGCCGACCGCCCAGGGTGATGGGGGAACGGCAGCTCCTGCCGCCGAGACGCCAATCACAGTGGCACAACTCGGAGCGACACCAGATGACCCAGATACTGAGCCTCTCGCCGCCGCGGTGCCCATCGGGCTCGCCGCAGGTCTCGTCGCGGCGCTTGCTGTGCCGCTGGTGTCCCGCGTACGCCGACCACTCTAGGCGGACTCCCAGCGGATTCAGGGAGAACCCGTAGGTGCCGTAATCGAGACCACTCCTTCAGCTTCCGCTCGCCCCCCGTTCACCTGCGACGGCGAACGTGATCAGCGTCTGTGAAGACACTCCCCGCTTGAGCTGGACCCGATCGAGCGGTCGGATATCCCACTCCCACTCAGAGAAAAGGAACACCGTGAAGAAGCAGTTCATCGGTGCCGCAGCAGCCCTCGGGGTTCTTGCGTCGCTCGTTGTTGCAGCTCCGGCTGCCCACGCCGAACCGGTCTGCGACGGATTCGCCGTTGTCGGTTCGGACACCATCCAGGACGTTATGACCGGCATCGCCAACGGCTACAAGGTGAGCGACAGCATTAGCGTCCGCGCGATCGGAAATGGGAAGTTCGCCTGCAATTTCAATGCCGTCGACAGCGTGTACGCAGCGGCCGGGGCAAGCTCCCTCATCCAGACGAAGGCATTCGGAACACCGTTCCTTCGTCCCAACGGATCCGGCAACGGCCAGACCGCGCTGAGCCGCTCGATCGATGGTGCGGACATCAACCCCAACGCCGCTGTGGTCAAGATCCAGGGCCAGGTCGATATCGCTCGCTCCTCATCTTCGCCCAGTGGATCAGCCGACCCCACAGAGAGTAACCTCGCCGAGACGCTGGCCGCATACCCCTTCGCGCGCGACGCGCTCTCGTTCGCTACGAACGCGTCCGGGCTCACGACACTGACGAAGCAGGAGCTGAACTCCCTCTTCAAGTGCGAGAACTTGCAGAACCCGAGTGCGCCGGCCGGCCCCGACAACCTGCCCACGATCAACGGAGTGGCCTACACCCCTGTCCTCCCGCAGGAGGGTTCGGGAACTCGCGAGTACTTCCTTGAGAAGGTGCTCGGGGTGAATAAGAACACTACTGACCTCACCAAGGGTGTGAAGTACAACGGCTGCACGCTGATTGGTCAGGAGCACCAGACCAATCAGCTCTTCAACGCTCAGCCCATGCCGGCCAACGCTGTTGTTGTTCACTCGGTCGCTCAGTGGATCGCTCAGGCAAACGGTGTGGGGATCGACCGGCGTGGAGCTGGCTTCACTCTCGGTTCCGCGATCACCGGCAAGGTGCCGACTGACACGGTCGCTGGGAAGCTCGTCCCGAATGCCAGCTACTACGCTGACGACGTCTTCGGTCGCGACACCTACCTGATCACTCAGGCATCGCGCACCTACACCGGCTCGCCGACCTTCGACAACGCACTGTCTGCACTGCTGGGCGTCTCGAAGACCCCTGGTTACGTCACGGCGGACATCCCTGCCACATCGCTTCTGAACCAGTCGACCGACCCCGACACCGTCGGTGGCGTGAAGCAGGCCTTCGGATTCGGTGCCACCACGGTCCGCAACGCGCTTAACCCGACCTACCACCCGCTCAAGTCCGGCACCCTCGCGGGTACCTGGTAACCCCAGACCGAACTGAACTGGAGACACATCTGATGAAGAACATCACAAAGGTTGGGGTTGCGACCCTGGCCGCGTTCGGGCTGGTTGTGGCGGGTACCACCGCTGCGCAGGCCGCCACCTTCGCCCCCGAAGGTGACGGGTCTGGGACGACGATCACCACATCGCACAACTACACGACGAAGTTCCCGATCGGCGCGCAAGCGCCGGCGGGCCTCTCCGTCGCAGCCGGAACGGGGGTTGTCTCGGGCACGCCCGTGGCCGACGGTTCGTTTTACGTGTGGTCGGGATCCACTTTGGCAGCTGCCGATAAGGTCTATGGCTTGAACACGTCGGCGCAGGTCTCGGGATCTGCGACTGACAAGTTCGCTCCTCTGACGCCATCGGCCACGACGCTCGGCGCGAGCGGATACACCGAGTCGTACGCGTTCATCTCCACCCCGGAGAACCTGAACCAGGGCGTCAATGGTTGGGCGGCATACACCGCTGGTCCTTCAAGCGCAGCCCCGGCAGCCACGAACGTCGGCATGAGCAACCTTGGTGGTTCGGGAAGCAACAGTGGCGGCGTAGCCGCTCTGTTCGCGGGCACCGGCACCAAGACCGCTTACGTCGGTGTTGCACTGACCAGCAACTCGGGTGTCGTCCCGGTCGTGACCTGGGCCCGCCAGATCACGATCAACGCGGACACGGACACATACACCTTCGCGGCCGACCAGATCATCATCGCCGCTCCTCCCACCACGCCGGACCTCGCCACCGTGCAGGCTGTCGTGACCGGCGGCAACGGCAAGACCAACACGGCTGAGGGCACTGTCGTCACGGTTGACGGTCTCGCGGCAGCGTCGACCTACAAGCCGTACGTGTACACGACGGGCGGGGCGAAGATCCCGCTCAGCAACGTGACCGCGAACGGTTCGGGCCAGGCCGTCGTGGATGTCGCGTCGGCGCTCGCGGGTGGTCTGGCGTACGGTCAGGACGCGTACCTCGTGTTCGTCCAGCCCGGTGACATCTCGCAACTCGAGGGTGTCTCGCTGATCAACATCTCGTCGGCTACGGCCGGAAGTGTGGATGTCACGGCAAACGTGACGGCCACGAACAACTTCCAGCTGACGACCCCCTCGACGGGTGTCGACTTCGGTGATGTCGCTCGTGACACGACGGCGACTGCCGCGCTCGGTGGGTTCACCGTCATCGACGACCGCAACACCCTCACGGGTTGGTCGGTCAACGTGTCGGCGAACGACTTCACTGGCCCGAGCGGTGCGACCATCTCGAAGGACCAGCTCGGCTACGTGGCCACCGTCGTCGGCGGGAACTCCGCGGGCTCGGCTCCGACCACGGGCAAGACGGCTGGCGCGGGTGCGTTCGGTTCTGCTCTCGCGGCGACCACCGGTAACGGTACGGCGGCCTCGGGGGCGAACTACGACCTGAACCTGTCGTTCCTCGCTCCGGTCTCGGCCACCGCCGGATCGTACACCTCGTCGGTGACGCTCACGCTCGTTCCCGCGAGCTGAGAGACGCCGCTCAGGTGATACCCGACTGGGTGGGGGCTTAGGCCCCCACCCAGTCCATTCATCTGTCCTTTACCGGGTGTGACCCACGGTTCACCTGATGACATGACACCAGAGAGATACTCCGCATCATGACCATTGCCACGACGACCCGCAGGGTGGTCTCGCTCTCGCTTCGTGCCGCTGCCGCCGCGCTCATCGCGGCATCCGTCGTTGGCTCGATCTCGCTGCCGGCCTCGGCGGCAGATGACCAGATCGGTGTGTCAGGGCTGCCCGCGGGCACGGACGGTGTGGTCGACGGACGCGCGCGCTACACCTTCTCGGTTTCCCCTGGCGAGACGGTGACCGATCAGTTCCTCGTGAGGAACACCGGATCCGTCGCCGCGGACTACACCGTGGTCGCCTCGGATGCTTTCAACAACGACAAGGGCGACTTCGACCTCACCGCCACTGCCGATGCAGGAGATGTCGTCGACAACTGGGTCACGTTCGAGGGTGGTGCGACGTCGCTGACGTTCCCTCTCGGCGCGGGCGAATCGCGACTGGTCCCCTTCACCCTTGCGATCCCTGCTGATGCGACCCCCGGCGATCACGTCGGTGGCGTCCTCGTGTCCGTGACGGCGCCCGGTGTCGTGCTGGACGTCGAGAACCGCGTGGCAGCTCCGTTGTATGTGCGCGTCGCCGGTGAGGTCGTGTCGCAACTGTCCATCAGCGCGCTCAACGCAGAGTACGTCGGCGACTGGTGGAATCCCTTCTCCGGTTCGATCCACATGTTCTACACCGTCGAGAACACGGGGAATGTCGCCCTCGCGACCAACAGCAAGGTCGGCGCGAAGACGTGGTTCGGCATCCCCGTCGGTGAAGTGCAGGGCGGCGGCATCGGTGAGGTCCTCCCCGGCAATGGACGCAACGTCGAGGTCGAGATCCCGGGTGTCGCGGCCCTCCTCTACCTGAACCCATGGATCACCCTCAATCCGTTCGTGAAGGACCCCACACCCGAGACGGACCTCATCAGCATCACGGCGACCAATCGCGACGCCATCGTCTGGGCAGTGCCATGGCCGCTTGTGATCGTGCTCGCCATCGGCGCCGGGATCGCCGGCCTCGTGTGGTGGCGCCGTCGCAAGGATGCCGAACGCGCTGCCGAATGGATGCGATTCACCGAGCGCGAGGCGCAGCGTCAGGCTGCCGAGGAGCGGCTGGCAGCCGCGACCGCAGGACGGGATCGGACCTCCGAGTGACAGCGCGCCGACCTGGCCGCACACGTGGTGCGGGCCTGCGGCGCCTCCTTGCTGTGACAGGGGGCGCCGCGGTGGCGCTCGCTCTCGTCGCTACGGGCGTCGTCGCCGCTGCGGCCGATGACGACCCGGAGATCGACGGAAACGTCACCGTCACGATCACGGATCCGAGCCCGACTCCGACCCGCACTCCGGTGCCACCCGTGCCCAGTGAGGTGCCGACATCCGTGACCGGCGCCGCTGCACTCATCGGCGGAGTGCGCCAGAGTGTCGTCCGTAGCCCCAACGCGGACGGCACCGGGATTGTCGTCACGGTCGGGGGGCTGACGATCGAGCTGAAGGCACGCACCGCGTCGGGAGGCGAGGTCGCGCTCGACTCCGACGGCGCGGTTCTGGTCCAGACCGATGGCTCCTACCTCGTGTCCGGTTCCGGCTTCGCGGCCTTCAGCCCGGCATCCGTCGCGCACTACACGGATCCGACGCTGCTCGGAACGCTCACGACCGACGGCTCCGGAGCGTTCAGTGGATCGTTCCCGGTGCCGCCGGCGATCGCGGTCGG
>NZ_JASBSF010000271.1 GCF_030149085.1 Microbacterium sp.
TTCACCCTTGCATCCCTGTGGCTCGGTGAAGCCACGACGATCTCGGACCTCCCGGGTCCGGGAGTGACCATGACCCGCGGCGGTTGGGTGGAAGCCACCCTGCCCGTGTGGCAGGAGCTGGCTGAGCCGGTCGCGACGAGCATCGCGGATGCCTTCACTGCGGCGCTCCAAGAGCAGTCACCTCCCGAGATGCAGCAGATGATCGCCGGTGCCGGGCGGGTGATGCGCACGATCGGTGGTTCTCTATTCGCCGCACAGCTGGGAACCGTCGTCGGCAACCTCTCAACAGAGGTCGTCAGCGGTGGCGATGTCGGCATTCCGCTGCTGCCCGACGGTCAAGCCGCCGTTGTGCCCCAGAACTACGCGCAGCTCGCGAAGGATCTCGAGATCCCCGACGACCAGTTCGCGCTCTACATCGCCACCCGTGAGCTCGCGCACGCTCGGCTGTTCCGGCACGCACGATGGCTGCGACTGCACGTGCTCTCGCAGGTATCGGACTTCGCGCGCGGAGTCCGGGTCGATACCGGAGCGCTCGAGGAGCTCGCAGGCCGGTTCGATCCGCAGCACCCCGAAGAGCTACGCGAGGCACTGGAAAGCGGGGCGCTGTTGCCGGAACGGTCCGAGTCGCAGCAAGCAGCCCTTGCTCGCTTGGAGACGATGCTGGCGACGATCGAGGGCTGGGTTGACGTTGTGACGGCGCAAGCCACGACCCGCCTGCCGGCAGCCGACCGCATCGCCGAGACCGTGCGACGGCGCCGCGCCGTCGGCGGGCCGGCTGAACAGGCGCTCGGAACATTGGTCGGACTCGAGCTTCGTCCCCGCCGCATCCGTGAAGCCGCGAGCATGTGGCGCGCGATCACGGATGCCGTCGGCATCGAGGCGCGAGACGAACTGTGGGACTCACCCGACCTGGTTCCCACGGCCGCCGACATCGACGACCCGAGCGCCCTGATTGCGCGGCTCGAGGCCCGCGCCCGCGGTGAAGAACCAGCACCGGACGAGTTCGACGACGCGCTGGCTCGACTGCTCTCAGGCGAAGACGGCGGCCCGGCCGAAGACAGCCCCGACGAGCAACCCGTCTAGGCACGCAATACTGGCGCTTTCAGCGCCGGCGCGAGGACCACTCCTCCCCAGGAGCGGTCCTCGCCGCGCCGGGAGATTTCTGTGGACAGCGCCGCCGCCGCTGCCCGCTCGCCCCGGACAATCGGGACATGCTGCGCATCGACCCCGCCTACCCGCCCCTGTGGCGCACCCCGACGATGCTTCAGTTCGGCAGGAGTGATCGCGTGCGGCTCGACGAGCCGGCGCTTTGGCAGCTGCAGGTGATCCGCGAACTGGTCAAAGGCATCCCGGAGGTCGGCGTGAGCGCGCTCGCCCGATCCCTCGGGGTTGCGTCAGCCGACATCGACGCGCTGCTCGGCCGACTGAGCCCCGTCATCGTCAGCAGCGGGACCGCCTTGCGCGTGGGAGTCGAGGTCGTCGACGATCCCGCGGCCCGGTATGGAACGCACATCCGCGACGGACTAGAGGACCTCGGGATCGACGCATCGCTGGACACGTCGCGGGAGCAGGATGCCGTCGTGATGGTCGCCGCGCACGGGCTGCATCCGCGGCGAGCTGCGCCCTGGATGGGCGAGGACATCCCGCACATCGGAATCGTCCTGGGAGCTGGTGAAGCAGATGTCGGCCCGCTCGTCCTGCCGGGCCAGAGCGCGTGCTTGGTCTGCGTGGCAGCTCACGAACGCGACCGGGATCCGGCATGGCCGCTGGTGGCGGCGCAATTGGTCGGACGCGGCGATCCGGCGGGTCCGGCATCCCTCGCCGCCGAGGCAGCACTTCACACGGGAAGGCTGCTGCTGGCGGGACGCAGCGGGCTCAGTCTGCGTCTGACGCTCACTGACGGCGCCGAGAGCCGGCAGTGGGAGCAGCATCCCGAGTGCTCGTGCGGATCTCCTGCAGAAAACGCGACGGCGAGCGCCCCCGCGATCCCGCGGACCACGACAGCGACAGGGATCGCCGTGCCCGCGTGATGCCGACGTAGGCGAGGCGCCGCTCTTCGTCGATCTGGTCGAAGTGCGTGGCGTATGCGATCGGCAGCAGCCCTTCGGCAAGACCGACGAGGTACACGTGGTCCCACTCCAGACCCTTGGCTGCGTGCAGGGTCGCGAGCGTGACGGCACGAAGGGTCGGTTCATCCTGGGCCCGTGCGCGGGACATGAGCTCGTCGGTGAACGAACGCATGGTCGTTCCGGCCGGTGCCTCTTCGGCAAGCCGCAGGATCGCCGCGCGCGCCTCCCACGATTCACGCACGGCTCCTCCCGCGGGCGGCGCTTCGTCGGTCATGCCCAAAGATCGCAGGATGTCGCGAACGGCGTCGACGAATCCTCGCTCGAGCGGTGCGACTGACGCGCCGCGCAGCGCCAGCACCGCCTGACGAACCTCGGGAAGGTCGAAGAACCGCCGGCCTCCCAGCACTGTCGTGGCGATCCCGGCGTCTGCCAGCGCTGCCGCGATCTCCGCAGACTGCGCTCCGGTGCGGTAGAGGACGGCGATGGATGCCGGATCTGCTCCCGCCCGGAGCTGCTCAGCGATGCGCACAGCCACGCCGCGGGCTTCGTCAGCCTCGTCGCGATAGGTCGACACGGTCGGCGTGGAATCAGGTGCTGTCTTCGCCGCCGCGGCCGTCAGGTGCACGGCCCCGGGGCGTTCTCGCATGAGGTCGTTGGCCACGGCCAGCACCGCTGCATCCGAACGATAGTTGCGGTGCAGTTCGACGACCCGGGCATCGTCCCACCGCAGTGGAAACTCGATGAGAAACCGCGGGTCTGCGCCTGCGAACGAATAGATGGTCTGGCTCGCGTCGCCGACCACGCAGAGGTCGCGCCGATCCCCCACCCACAGTTCGAGCAGGTGCTGCTGGAGAGGCGAGACGTCCTGATACTCATCGACGGTGAAGTGCCGGTACTGCTCGCGGACGGCCGCGAGCACGTGGGTCTCCGTCTCGAGCATCCCGGCGCACGCCAGGAGCACGTCCTCGAAATCCATCTGTCGGCGCTGGTCCTTGAGCGCCTCGTAGGCGCGGTGAAGCTCAACTGCGCTCGAGGCCGGCAGTCTCCCAACGGTGGCGCCCGCGCGGACGCGCGCGTACTCGTCGATCGTGCGCATCGTGACCTTGCGCCACTCGATATCGGAGGCCACGTCGCGCAGAGTCGGTGTGTCAAGCTCCAGTCCGATGCCATCGGCAGCGTGCGCGAGAACCCGCACCTTGTTGTCGATGATCGCGGGCGGGCGATCACCGGCGAGGGTGGGCCAGAAGTAGTTGAGCTGGGCGAGCGCCGCGCTGTGGAAGGTACGGGCTGCCACGCCGTCGACGCCCAGCATCCGGAGCCTCCCCCGCAGCTCACCAGCGGCCTTACTGGTGAAGGTGAGCGCCATGACACGACCCGGCGAGTACGCGCCGGTGTCGACGCCGTGCGCGATCCGCCGGGTGATCACGCGTGTCTTGCCGGTGCCGGCGCCGGCGAGCACGCACACCGGCCCGCGGAGGGCCGTCACCGCCTCACGCTGCTGCTCGTCAAGACCCTCGAGCGCGTTCACTGCTGCGCCGACCGGTACCACTGCTCAATGAGGGTGCGCGCGATGGAGCTGAGCCCGGGAAGCTGGACATCCGAATCGCCGCCCAGCGCGGCCCCGATCTCAGCGCGATCGAACCAGCGGACCTCGATGATCTCCTCGCCATCGGCGACGGGGATCTCGGTGCTCGTCACCGCGTGGAAGCCGACCATGAGCGAGCGCGGATAGGGCCATGCTTGCGATGCGACGTACGTCATGTCTTGGACGTGGACACCGGCCTCCTCGAGAATCTCTCGCGTGACCGCGGCCTCGAGGGATTCGCCGGCCTCAACGAACCCGGCAAAACACGAGAACCTGCCCATCCCCCAGGCGACATGGGATCCCAGCAGCAGCCTGGCGCCGGTAGGGTCGGTGACAGCGACGATGACGGCAGGATCGGTCCGGGGAAAGATGTCCTGCTCGCACGAGAAGCAGCGCCGCGACCACCCACCGGACTGCAGTGCGCTCAAGGATCCGCAGCGGGGGCAGTAGGCCGAATCCAGTAACCAGCGCCCGAGACTCACCGCCGCTACAAAGGCTCCACCGTCGGCGTCGCCGAGCTCTCCCCCGATGACGCGCAGCGACGCCCACGTAACTCGGTCACCGAAGCCACGCGGAATCTCGCGGAGCGCGAGAACCCAGCGGTCGGTGCCATCGGACCCGGTGCCCAGGAAGGCGTACTCGCCATCGGCTCCTGCCAGCGCTGGGTCGGTGCTCGGCCACCACTGCAAGGCCGGCGCATCTCCATCGCGAGCGATCACCGGAGCGTTGTCGCGGTGCACCGGAAGCACGAGAGCTGCGTCATCCGGCGCGGATCCGATCGCCGTTCTGCGGTGCTCAGCACGGTCGAACCCGCCGCGGGCCAGTGGCGGGACGGCGAAGGAGCGCATGAGAACGAGGACCTCCCTCAAGGGCGTGGCGCGACGGCTGCGGCGCTTGCCAGACCTACCCTGGGCACATGGCGCGCACCCTGTTCACTCTAGCCGCGGCGGTCTCGGCCGTCGCGCCGGATGCCGACATCGTCGCCGTCGCCCCGCTGACCGAGCACTCGGCGGGCCGGATGGATGCCGTGCAAGCAACCCTCGACACCGGCGCCCAGGTCGTCATCCGTGTGGCAACGGACCCCGAGGCTGCCGACGACCTCCGCGCCGACGCACGGGCTCTGCGCGCGCTCACGCCCGGCGTACGCGCCTTGCTGCCATACGCTGCACCCGAACTCCTGGGCGAAGTTCCGCTTGCCGACGAAACCGCCGTGATCACAAGCTTCATCGCCGGCTACCGCGTCGACCCCGGCGAGGTCCCCGCCGGCCCCGGCGTCGCCCCAGCACTGGCCGACGCTCTCGCCGCCACACACGCCCTCCCCGTGTCGTGGGCTCGCGAGGCGGGCTTGGTCATTCGTTCGGCGGAGCAGGTCAGAGACGAAGCATCGCGCCTCGTCGACCGGGCCGAGCACACCAAGAGGATGCCGCGCGCCCTGGTGTCGAGGTGGCGTCGAGCAATCGCCGACGATGACCTCTGGCGCTTCGAACCGACCGTGGTCCTCGGCGGCGCGTCATCCTCCAGCTTCTTCCTCGCCGATCAGGGCGGGGTTCCCACCGTGGTCGGCGTCGCCGATTGGCACGCCGTCGCGGTCGGCGATCCGGCAGTAGACCTGCAGTGGCTGGCTTCGGCACCCGCCGCGGCCGGCGATGTCCTGGACGCCTACATCGCCGCAAGCAGCCGAGCCCCAGACGGCCTGCTGCGCTCCCGAGCTCGCCTGCACGCAGAGCTCGAGTTCGCGGCGTGGCTCGTGCACGGCCACGACGCTGACGATCGCGCGATCGTGGCCGACGCCGAAGCACTGCTCTCGTCACTGGCCGACACCGTGGGTGGCGACGATCTGGTTGTTCGGACGACGTCGGGTATGGACGATGCCATGGCGGTGCTGGGTCGCGTTCCCGACACGTCGGCAGCGCTCGCTGATACCGAGGCGCAGCTCGCAGACACGTCGATGCACACCGACGCGTACGATCCCGAAGAACTCGCGATGTGGCTCCCCACCGAGGACGACGCTCAACTCAACGAGTCGTCCGACACGCCCGACCCCGATGGTGACTTGCCCGCAGCGGATGACGAGGCCGTGCCCGTGCTCGAAAACGAGCGTGAGAGTGCTGCGACGCCCGACCTCGTCACGGCTCCCATCATCCTTCCGGCGACAGCCTCGTCGGCACTGTTCGGGTCCGAGGATGGTTCTGACGCCGACGAGCCGGCCCGCGCCGCGCGCGCGGCGTTCCAGAGGTGGGCAAGCTCCGGTTCCGAGTAGA
>NZ_JASBSF010000278.1 GCF_030149085.1 Microbacterium sp.
TTCTGCTTCTCGACGACGAACGCGTCCCATTCCGCAGAGCGGCGCTGCCCGGGCGGGATGTCGAAGACGAACGAGTCCATGCCGGCGGCATCCAGACAGGTGACGGCGGTGGATTCACCGACTCCGCGAGGATCGAAACCGATGACGTCGTAGTTTTCCTGCAGAGCCTGTCCGACGGCATAATCCAGGGAGTCGCGCACGAGATCTACGCCGCTGGCTCCCGGCCCGCCGGGATTGGTCAGGAGCGACCCGAGCGGATCGCTGTCGGTTGCCGCGTGACGGATGACGGAGAGATCGATCGTCCCCGCCTCCGGATCGCTCCAGTCGAGGGGGGCCGTGACTGTGGTGCAGTCGAAGTCGCCACCGCAGTCGGTCCAGTCGAGCGTCTGCTGATAGAAGGGCAGCAGGTCCGGGGCGACCCCGTCGGTGATCGGCATCGGGGAACGGTGCGGGGCGGAGCTCTGATCCGGCATCGGGATGAGGTAGCACCCGGCGAGCGCGACAGCTGCCGCCACCGTCGTGGCGCTCGCGGTCAGGATGCGTCGTGCGAGGCGTGCGGTCATGGTGTCCTTCCCGACGAGACGGTGATGAGCAGGCTCTCGAGCGCGAGGGTCGGCGCGACGTTCTGTTCGAGGTTCCGGCGCGTGCGGGCGATCTCGTCGAGCACGACGAGCGTCCGCTGCGGTGACCACGCCCCCGCGAGGCCGCGGAGGTCGGTGTCCATCTCCCGGTTGATCAGGATGCTCTCCCCTGCCGCCTCGATTCTGCCGAACTGGATCATCAGAACGTCCCGGTACAGGGACTGCAGATCCGTGAGGACACGATCGATCCCGTCACGCAGGCTCCTGGTCGCGCGGCGCTTCTGATCCTCTTCGAGAGCGTTGATCTGCGCTCGGACGGCGGGGGGAACAGCGGCGCCTTCTGCGATCCCGAGGGTGCGCTTCAGACTCTCGCGCTCCGCCTCGTCTCGCTCGACGGTGAGTGCCTTGGCGTCGTCGGTGGCTGCCTGGACGATGCGACCTGCGACATCGACGGCATCGCCGACGCTGCGAACACCGAGCGCGGCACGCAGCGTCAGATCGCGACGCGCGCGAGCCTCGGCATCCGTGGCGAGCCGCTGCGCCATCCCAATGTGCCGTTGCGCGTGCCGGGCGGACTGCTCGGCGGTGACCGGATCCACTCCCGTGCGCTGCGCGATGAGCGCAGCCACATCGGCGACATCGGGCTCGCGCAGGCGCACCACCCGCACCCGGGAACGGATGGTGGGAAGAAGGTCCGCGTCGCTGGGTGCACACAGCACCCACACGGTGCGCTCAGGGGGCTCTTCGAGCGCCTTGAGCAGAACATTGGAGGTGCGCTCGGCCATGCGGTCGGCATCTTCGACGATGATCACCCGGTACCGGCCGAGCGAGGGGGCGAAATACGCGCGCTCGACGAGCTGGCGGGCTTGGTCGATGCGGATGATCACCTGCTCGGTGCGCAGGACCGTCACATCGGGGTGCGTCCGCGCGATCACCTGACGCATCGTCGCCTCGTCGCCGGGGTCGGCAATGAGTGCTGCCGCGAACGCCGCAGCGAGCGTCGAGCGGCCTGAGCCCGGTGGCCCGGTGATGAGCCAGGCGTGGGCGAGCGCGTCGGGGTCGGATGCCGCGGCCTGGAACTGCGCGACAGCCTCAGGCTGACCCCACACGGCGCCCCAGGGCACAACCTGTTCGGGGGGCGCTGCCTGCATGCAGACCAGCGTAGCCGCGGCATCCGACGATGTGCCGTGAGCCGTCTCGGAACGGCCCGCGTTACAGCGCGAGCAGAGCCGTCACTCTCGCACGGACTGCCTCGGCGATCTCATCTGCCGGCAGCGACGCATCCAGCACGAGGAAGCGCTCGGGCTCGGCGGCAGCCAGCACAAGATACTCGGCGCGCACGCGGGTGTGAAACTCGTCGCGCTCGGCCTCGAGCCGGTCAAAGGGCTTGTCTGCGGCGTCGAGCCGCGCGCGCGCTGTCGAGGGATCGAGGTCCAGCAGCACGGTGAGGTGCGGAAGCAGCCCCTCCGTCGCCCAGAGCGACAGGTCGCGGATCTCGTCACGACCGAGCACCCGTCCCGCCCCCTGGTAGGCAACCGACGAGTCGAGGTAGCGGTCCTGGATGACGACCTCGCCCCGCTCCAGAGCCGGGCGCACAACCGTGGCGATGTGGTGCGCCCGGTCGGCGGCGTAGAGCAGCGCTTCGGCCCGCGGCGACACCTCGCCTCGGTGGTGTAGGACGATGTCGCGGATGAGGACACCGACCTCGGTCCCGCCGGGTTCGCGCGTGCGCACCACGGTGCGCCCCTCAGACTCGAGCCAGTCGCGCAGCAGGCTGGCCTGCGTCGTCTTGCCCGACCCGTCACCGCCCTCAAGGGTGATGAACAGTCCCGGTGCTGTCACTTCTTGGCCGTCGTCTTGCGGGTGGTCGTAGCGCGCTTGGTCGTGCGCTTGGGCGCCGGACCCTTCGCCCGCTTGTCGGCGAGCAACTGCACGGCGCGTTCGAACGTCACGTCGTCGACCTGTTCACCGCGCGGAATCGTCGCGTTGGTCTCACCGTCGGTGACGTACGGGCCGAACCTGCCATCGCGCAGACGGATGGGCTTGCCGCTGGTCGGGTCGGCGTCGAACTCCTTGAGCGCACTCGACGCGCGGCGGGCACCGTACTTCGGCTGGGCGTACATCTCGAGCGCTTGATCGAGCGTGATGTCGAAGATCTGTGCTTCGCTCTCGAGCGAGCGGGAGTCGGTTCCCTTCTTCAGGTAGGGACCGAACCGACCGTTTTGCGCCGTGATCTGCTCGCCCGAGGCGGGGTCCTCTCCCACGACGCGCGGCAGATCGAGCAGACGCAGCGCCGTCTCGAGGTCAATCGTGTCGACCGACATCGACCGGAACAGCGATGCCGTGCGGTTCTTGGGTGCAGCACTCTTCGCGGTGGACTTCTTGCCCTTCGCAGCGGGTGCCGGCTCGGCCGGTGCCGTCTCGAGAACTTCACCGGTCTCCGGGTCGACGACCGCCGCGGCCTCGGGCTCGGTCTCTTCGATGTAGGGGCCGAAGCGACCATCCTTGACGACGACGAGCTTGCCGTTGGCGGGGTTTTCACCGAGCACACGATTGCCCGCAACCGGCGCATCGATGAGCTCCTGCGCTTTCTCGGGTGTGAGCTCGTCGGGCGCGAGGTCGTCGGGAACGTTGACGCGGCGCGGGTCGGCATCCGGGTTCGCAGGGTCGATGACCTCGAGGTACGGTCCGTACTTGCCGACACGCAGGGTCACGGTGTCGCTGATCGGGCGCGCATTGAGTTCGCGCGCATCGATGTCGCCGAGGTTGTCGACGATATTGCGAAGCCCCACGTGGGCATCCGAGCCGTAGTAGAACTCCTTGAGCCACTCGATGCGCTTCTGCTCGCCCCGCGCGATGGCGTCGAGGTCGTCTTCGAGCGCGGCAGTGAAGTCGTAGTCGACGAGCTCAGAGAAGTGCTCTTCGAGCAGCCGCACGACGCTGAACGCGACCCAACTGGGGACGAGGGCCTGCCCCCGCTTGGTGACATACCCGCGGTCGAGGATGACGTCGATGATGCTCGCGAAGGTCGACGGGCGTCCGATGCCCTTCTCTTCGAGGGCCTTCACGAGGCTCGCCTCGGTGTAGCGGGGCTTCGGGCTCGTCGAGTGACCCTTCGGCTCGACATCCGTGAGACTGAGCACATCGCCGACGGCAAGCGCCGGCAGCGACTGGTCGTCGGCACGGTCGGCGTCGGCCCGCTTCTCGTCACGGCCCTCTTCGTAGGCCTCGAGGAAACCCTTGAAGGTGTAGACGGTGCCGGAAGCCGTGAACTCGGCCTTCTTGCCGTCGGCCTCGAGCGCGAGAGTCACCGTGGTGGTCTCGTACTTGGCGTCCGACATCTGGCTGGCGATCGTGCGCTTCCAGATGAGGTCGTACATGCGCTCTTCGTCACGGTCGAGCTGACCGGTGACCTCGCTGGGCCGCCGGAAAAACTCACCCGACGGACGGATTGCCTCGTGCGCCTCCTGCGCGTTCTTGGAGTTGTTCCGGTAGGCGCGGGGGTTCAGCGGCACGGCCTTGTCGCCGTAGAGCTCGATCGCCTGCGCGCGCGCGGCGGTGACCGCCTGCGTCGACAGGGCGGTCGAGTCGGTGCGCATATAGGTGATGTAGCCCTTCTCGTAGAGACGCTGCGCGACGCTCATCGCGTGCTTCGCGCTCATCGAGAGCTTGCGACCGGCCTCCTGCTGCAGCGTGGAGGTCGTGAAGGGCGGCTTCGGGCTGCGGGTACCAGGCTTTGCATCGAGCGCGGTGACGGATGCCTCGGCCGCGGTCTCGACGGCAGCGGCGAGCGCTCGCGCGGCTGCTTCGTCGAGGACGACGACCGCCTTCTTCAGCTGGCCCTTGTCATCGAAGTCGGTTCCGCGAGCAAGGGACGCCCCGTCGATGCGCGCAAGGCGCGTCGTGAACGAGGAGCCGCTCTTGCCGGCGAGAGCCTCGACATCCCAGTAGTCGGCGGCGACGAACGCCATGCGCTCGCGCTCGCGGTCGACGACCATGCGGGTGGCAGCGGACTGCACACGGCCGGCAGAGAGCGCGGCCCCTTCGCGGCCAGACCCGACCTTGCGCCACAGCACCGGCGAGACATCCCACCCGTAGAGGCGATCGAGTACACGCCGCGTCTCCTGCGCATCGACCAGGGCGAGATCGAGGTCCCGGGTCTTGTCGACGGCGGCGCGGATGGCGTCCTTGGTGATCTCGTGGAAGACCATGCGCTTGACGGGAACCTTCGGCTTGAGCACCTCGAGCAGGTGCCACGCGATGGCTTCGCCCTCGCGGTCTTCATCGGTTGCGAGCAGGACCTCGTCGGCATCCTTGAGGGCACGCTTGAGCTCGGCGACGGTCTTGGTCTTGCGATCACTGATGACGTAATAGGGGTCGAAGTCGTTGTCGACGTCGATCGAATACTTCCCGTAGGCCTGCTTCTTCTCGGCAGGAATGTCCTTCTTGCTCGCGAGGTCGCGGATATGTCCCACCGAGCTGAGCACCTCGTACCCGTCACCCAGGTATCCCTGGATCGACTTCATCTTCGTCGGGGACTCGACGATGACGAGCTTCTTGCCTGTGGCCAACGAAAGCTTCCTTTCTTCGATGCACACCATACACACACGGCGACACAGCGAAGGCTGAGAGCGCTACGGCGGCGGGCCCGCCCGAGCTGTTGCGGTGACCTCGAACGCGCCGAAAGGGACCGAGACCGACACGGTCGCGATGAGCTCGGCGAGGTCACACGCGTACGCCCGCGCCCCCATCGCCGAGGCGACCTCGGCTGCACGGTCGCAGGGTACGCCGAGGACCGCGCCGGATGCCGCATCCGCTGCCGCGAGGGCAGCCGCATCAGCCGCGCCCGCCACGCGTTGGGCGACGACGGATGCCGCGCCCACCCCCGCAGCCGCCACGATCACCGCAGCACCGATCGCCGCAATGCCCGCCGAAGCAACGGTGCCCGCCATCACCAGCCATCCGCGAGGGCGCAGCCGCGCGCACTGACCGGAATCCCGGAAACCGTGCGTGCCGCGGTCACACACACGAGGTCTCCCTCGTCGCTGATCTCGACCGTCGCGCCGGGGACGGCATCCTGCACGAGCGCACTCACGCGCGCGCCGCTCTCGCCGCGGGAGGCGAGTCTGGCAGCGTCGGCGACGGCATCCTGCAGCAGGATCTGTCGCCCGGCCGCCCCGAGCATTCCGACGGCAAGAAGCACGACAACCGCGACAGCCGTCATCGCGATCGCGAACTCGGCGGCGACCGACCCGCGATCACCGCCGAGCCCGTCGCGGATCATTCGACGCTGAGCGCGCGGCGCACCAGGTCGGTGAGGATGCCGCGCACCTCGTCCGAGCGCATGATCACGACCAGCAGGCCGGCGAAGGCGACCGCCGCCATCGTGGCAATCGCGTACTCCGCAGTGGCAGCGCCGGTCTCGTCCAGAAACAGCTCGCGCGCAGTACGCGAGGTCAAACGGGGCAGCGGGGACATGGGTTCTCCAATCGGTTGAGGCGGTGGGCACGGGGGTGGGCACGGTCAGGGAAGCGGAAGAGAAACGGAGGGCAGGATGCTGAGGAACATCGGTGCGACGCCCAGGCACAGGAAGGCCGGGAGCGTGCAGATGCCGAGCGGCAGGAGCAGCTTGGTCGACAGGCGCGCTGCCCGCAGGCGCCCGTCGACCCGCGCACGGTGACGGTCCAGCGCGGCAGCCGAGCGCAGCAACTCGACCGCCGGTACTCCCGCCGCCTCGGAAAGGAGGAGTGTGTCCCGGACCGCCACCGAGTCGTCGGCATCCTCGCCACGTGCGGCGTCAACGAGCGTTCTGGCCCGCGACACGGATACGCCGCCGCTGAGCGCTATCGCGGTGAGGTCGGCATCCATTCCCGGCATCACGGCATCGCGGTGAGCGGCGAGCGCCATCCGAGACGTCCAGCGTCGTCCCGCGATGAGCAGGCCGGTGCCGACAGCGGCACATGCCCATCCTGCCGGCTCACGCAGCAGGGTCCCGAGAGGATCGAATCCGAGGGCAAAGGCGAGACCGATACCGACAGCCGGAAGCCAGCCGAGCAGCCGCGCCGTCGACGTCGGCTCGGCGAGCGCGACACGGATCTCATCGGCTGACTCCGCGGCATCCCGCAGCACATCAGCGAAGGAGCGCAGCGCCGGCGCCAGCGGCGCCCCAACCGTCGTGGCGATGGACCAGGCAGCAGCCACCTCTCGCCACATCCGTCGCTCGCGCGCCTGGACCGACTCTCCCACTGCATCGGCCCGCGTGAGGCGGAGTCTGCGGCGTCGCTCCGGCGCGAGATCGACGGCCAACCCAGCGATCGCGCTGTCGAGCCGGGTACCACCGGCAGCCGCATGCACGACGCGCGATGCCTGCTCATCCCCTTGCCGGGCCAGATGATCCCACGCACGGGCCGGAGTGACCCCAGCCTCGAGGAGCACCGCGATGCGGAGCACTGTCTCGGCTACCCGGGTCGTCATAACTCCTCCTCTATATGGAGACGACCGTCCGGACCGAGCGTGGGGTGACCGAGCGCGCCAATGCGGCGTCTGCCGTCGCGATCACGGCTGACGTGGATGACGACCCCGATCGCACTGGTGACCTGCCGTGCGAGCGCGTGGTCGGTGAGGCCTGCGAGGGCTCCGAGGGCCTCGAGCCTCGCGGGCACATCGGCGAGGCTGTTGGCGTGCACCGTGCCGGCACCACCATCGTGACCGGTATTGAGCGCCGACAGCAGCTCGCGGATCTCCTCGCCGCGGCACTCCCCTACGACGAGTCGGTCCGGTCTCATCCGGAGCGCTTCGCGCACGAGGCGAGCGAGGCTGATCCCGCCGGCCCCCTCAAGGTTCGGTTGTCGCGCTTCGAGGCGTACGTGGTGAGGATGCTCGAGACGCAACTCGGCGACATCCTCGATCGTGAGGATGCGTTCGTCGCGCCCGGCCTCAGACAGAAGAGCTGACAGCAGTGTCGTCTTTCCCGCCCCCGCAGCTCCCGTGACCAGCACGTTCTCTCGGGCGCTCACGATCTCGCGCAGCCGGTCACCGACCTCGGCATCGAACATGCCCCGCTGCCCGAGCTCGGCCAGCGTGACCGATTCCAGGCGTGGAACGCGAATCGACACGAGCGTCCCGCTGACCGAGACCGGAGGAAGGACGGCGTGCACCCGCACACCGCCATCAAGCCTCACGTCAACGCAGGGGTGCGATTCGTCGATGTGCCGACCACCCGCCGCGATCAGGGACACCGCCAGATCCCGCGCGTCGGTATCGGCAAGTTCGATGCCTGCCGCGCGACGCGGCCCCTGCCCTCGGTCGACGAACACTGCCGGCCCGTTCACGAAGACGTCAGTGGTCTCGGGGTCCTCCAGGTGGGGACGCAGCAGATCCAGTGACGGATGACGCAGCCACTCGGCTCCGCGCAGAGTCTCGCCCACCCGCACTCGGGGCGCACCGCCTCCTGCGCGCCCGGTGACGGACGGCGGAAGCGGTACGAAGAGGTCAGGCATGCCTCGACGGTAGGCATCCGGTTCCTCGCAGCCGACGCGCCAGCGCGAGAGCGCGGGTAAACGCGTAGACGAGGCGAGCTGGGGAGGAACACTGCCGGCGCGGCAAGAATGCCCCGACACAAAAGAGGGCGGCATCCCATCGGGGGAGAGGGATGCCGCCGTGCGGCACCGTTATCGGGGGTGGTCGGTGCCGCGATGCCAGAATCAGATGTTCGGCCGCGCACAAGCATACGCAACGGACGGGGGTCGTCACAATCCGTTGTGGAGAATCGACCACCCCCACTTCCGGAGGTAGTGTGCCCGGTGCGGTGCTGATTAGCCTTTTCGCTAGCTCTCGAGACGAGACGAATCACGAGAACCCCTCCAGCCCGCGAAGGAGCGAGCCGAATGAGCAGTCAGATCGACCACCTGCTGAACGAGACCCGACGATTTGCGCCGTCCGCCGCGTTCGCCGAGAACGCGATCGGTGGCGCCGAGCTGTACCAGCGCGCCGCTGACGATCGCGAGGGGTTCTGGGCAGAGCAGGCGCGCGAGCTGCACTGGCACACGCCGTTCACTGAGGTGCTCGACTGGTCGAATCCTCCGTTCGCGACCTGGTTCGCGGATGGCAAGCTCAACGTCGCCTACAACTGCCTCGACCGGCATGTCGAAGCCGGCAACGGTGATCGGGTAGCGCTGCTGTGGGAGGGCGAGCCCGGCGACACGCGCCGCGTCACCTACGCCGAGTTGACCGACGAGGTCAAGCGCCTCGCCAACGTCCTCGAGGGACTCGGGGTCAGCGCGGGCGACCGGGTAGCGATCTACATGCCGATGATTCCCGAGTCGGTAGCCGCCATGCTCGCCGTCGCGCGAATCGGCGCCGTCCACTCAGTCGTGTTCGGCGGTTTCTCAGCCGACAGCCTGCGGGCGCGCATCGACGACGCCGGCGCCAAGGTCGTCATTACCGCCGACGGCGGCTACCGCAAGGGCAAGGTGTCGGCGCTCAAGCCAGCCGTCGACGCCGCCCTCAGTGACCGCGGAGCGGGGGAGCAAGAGACCGTCGAGCACGTGCTGGTCGTTCGCCGCGGCGAGAACCCGGTCGAATGGACCGAGGGCAGGGACATCTGGTGGCACAACGCCGTGCCTGCGGCATCCGCCGACCACGAGGCAAGGCCCTTCCCGTCCGAGAACCCCCTCTTCATCCTCTACACCTCCGGCACCACCGGGAAGCCGAAGGGGATCCTCCACACCTCGGGCGGCTACCTGACGCAGACCGCCTTCACGAACCGCGTCGTCCACGACCTGCACCCCGAGACCGATGTGTATTGGTGCACCGCCGACATCGGGTGGATCACCGGCCACAGCTACGTCACGTACGGTCCGCTCGCCAACGGCGCGACGCAGGTCCTGTATGAGGGAACACCCGACAGCCCGCATCCGGCTCGGTGGTGGGAGCTTGTCGAGAAGTACGGCGTGACGATCCTCTACACCGCACCCACGGCGATCCGTTCGTTCATGAAGATCGGACGCACCGCGGTGCAGAAGTTCGATCTGTCCAGCATCCGTCTGCTCGGCTCGGTGGGTGAGCCGATCAACCCCGAGGCGTGGATGTGGTACCGCGAGGTCATCGGTGGCGATGCCGCACCAATCGTCGACACGTGGTGGCAGACCGAGACTGGCGCGATCATGATCTCGGCGCTGCCCGGCGTCACCGAGGCGAAGCCCGGAAGCGCGCAGGTTCCGCTGCCAGGAATCGGTGTGGATGTCGTCGATGAGTCCGGCGAGCACGTCGGCAACGGAAACGGCGGGCTGCTGGTGCTCACCGAACCGTGGCCCAGCATGCTGCGCGGCATCTGGGGCGACCCGGAGCGGTTCGTCGAAACCTACTGGGAGAAGTTCCGCGATCAGGGCTACTACTTCGCAGGCGACGGCGCGCGCCTCGACGAGGACGGCGACGTATGGCTGCTCGGCCGCGTGGATGACGTCATGAACGTCTCGGGTCACCGGCTGTCGACGGCAGAGATCGAGTCGGCCCTCGTCGCGCACGAGGCCACGGCTGAGGCGGCAGTGGTCGGGGCATCCGATGAGACCACCGGTCAGGCGGTCGTCGCGTTCGTCATCCTGAAAGAGAGCTTCCTCAAGACGCACTCCCCGGAGGGTCTTGCGGCGCAGCTGCGCAGCTGGGTTGCCGAACAGATCGGCCCGATCGCCCGCCCCCGCGACATCTACATCGTCGGCGAGCTACCCAAGACCCGGTCGGGCAAGATCATGCGTCGCCTGCTGCGGGATGTCGCCGAGGGCCGCGAGGTCGGCGACACCACGACCCTCGCAGACACTGCTGTCATGTCGGTGATCTCGGCGCAGGTGCGCTGAGCCCGGCATCCGGGCTGAGTCTCGGCATCCGCGAGGTAGGAGAAATCCGCTAGGTAGGACGTTTCAGACGCGAAAGGTCCTACCCTGCGGAGAACTCCTGCGCTCGAGCGCGAGGCTCAGGCGAGGGTGAAGATGACCTCGACCTCGACGGGGCTGTCCAGCGGCAGCACCGGAACGCCGACCGCTGAGCGCGCGTGGCGGCCGGCGTCGCCGAAGACCTCACCGAGCAGTTCGCTCGCGCCGTTGATGACACCGGGCTGTCCGGTGAACTCGGGAACGGATGCCACGAAGCCGGTCACCTTGAGCACGCCGGTGAGCTTGTCCACGCCGCCCGCTGCAGCGGCTGCGGCAGCGATCGCGTTGAGCGCGGACTGTCGAGCGTAGGATGCGGCATCCGACGCCGGAACGAGCCCGTGGCCGTCGCCGACCTTGCCAGTGGCCGGCAGCGCACCCGAGACGAAGGGGAGCTGACCGGCGGTGTAGACGAGGTCGCCGTGGACCTTCGCGGGGATGTACGCGGCTACGGGTGGGGCGATCTGGGGAAGATCGATGCCGAGCTCTGCAAGGCGGGTGGATACGCTCATCGGGTCACTCTCCGAACTGCTGGGCGGCAACAGCTGCCGCATCGAGGCCGGCGTTGGCTGCTCCCCCGCCGGTAGGACGCTTGAAGTATCCGACGAGGCCACCCTCGGGACCGGGCACGACCTGCACGAGTTCCCACCCCTGCTTACCCCAGTTGTTGAGGATCGCGGCGGTGTTGTGGATCAGCAGCGGCGTGGTCATGTACTCCCACGTGATCATCGGGGCTCCCGGGTGGTCGGTGACGGCGAGGGAACGGATGCCTCCCTGCGGCCTCGGGCTTGCGGGCGCGCGCAAGGCTGTCGAGCCTTCGCACAGGAAGCTCCCTTAGCATCAAGCCTATGCCTGAAACGAAAAGAACGGCTGGCGGTGTGCTCGGCGGCCTCCTCGGAGTGGTCGGCCTCAGCGCCGTCGCCGGAGTCCTCGTTGCCGCCACCGTGACGCCGGCGATCGCTATTTCTGGCGCCGCTGCATCCAGCGCGATCACGCTTTTCGACAATCTTCCCAGCGCGCTCGAGATCGACGAGTTGATGCTGCCGACGACCTTCTACTGGATGAACTACGACACGGGCGAGTACGAGGTCATGACGCAGTTCTATGACCAGAACCGCGATCCGGTGACCTTCGATGAGGTCGCGCCTGTCATGTATGACGCGATCCTCTCGAGCGAAGACAAGAACTTCTACTCGCACGGCGGTGTCGATCTCGTCGGAACCGCTCGCGCCGTCATCTCCGGCGGCGAGCAGGGCGGTGGGTCATCCATCAGCCAGCAGTACGTGAAGAACATCCTCATCCAGAAGTGCGAGGCCGAGGTCGGCACCGGCGACAACGCCGACATGACGCAGGACGAGAAGGATGCCGCCAAGAAGGCAAGTTTCGACGATGCGACCGTCGCGAGCGGCGTCGAGGGCTACCAGCGCAAGCTGCAGGAGATGCGCTACGCGATCGCTCTGGAGCAGAAGTACTCCAAGGATGAGATCCTGCTCGGCTACCTCAACATCGCGAACTTCGGCGGCCAGAACTACGGA
>NZ_JASBSF010000291.1 GCF_030149085.1 Microbacterium sp.
CGAGTTCATCGACTACATGTGCGGCTACGGCCCCAATGTCCTCGGCTATGGCGATCCTGATGTCGCCGCCGCAGCTCGGGCGCAGGCCGCGAAGGAGGATGTCGTCTCGATTCCCTCCTCGATCATGGTCGACTTCGCCGAACTGCTCGTCGACACCGTCGCCTCGGCAGACTGGGCATTTTTCGCCAAGAACGGCGGAGACGCCACGACCCTCGCGATCATGACCGCGCGGGCGGCGACCGGCCGGCGGCGCATCGTGTTCATCGAGGGCTACTACCACGGCGTCGCACCGTGGACGCAGAAGCTCGACTACCCTGGCGTGCTCGACACCGACGTGCAGGGCAACATCGAGGTGCCGTGGAACGACGTCGCCGCGATGCGCCGCGTGTTCACCGAGCACCGCGGCGAGATCGCCGCCCTCATCGCCCAGCCCTACAAGCACGGCAACTTCTTCGACAACGAGCTGCCCGCCCAGGGATACTGGCGGCAGGTGCGGGCACTGTGCGACGAGTTCGGGGTAGTCCTTATCTGCGACGACGTGCGCGCGGGCTGGCGGCTCGACCTTGCCGGGAGCGACCACTTCTATGGTTTCGAGGCTGACCTCATCTGTTTCTGCAAGGCCATCGCCAATGGCTACAACGTCTCGGCGCTGTGCGGCAAAGACAGTCTGAAGGAGGCGGTGAGCAGCATCACCTACACCGGCAGCTACTGGATGAGCGCGGTGCCGTTCGCGGCGGGAATCGCCACGATCAGCAAGCTCAAGACGCTGGACGCCCCGCGCCTGTTCCGCGAGCTCGGGACCTTTCTTACGACCGGCCTGGTGGATGTCGCAGCCTCCCACGACCTGACTCTTGTCGCCTCGGGAGAGCCCGCCCTGTTCTACCTCCGACTTGCCGACGATCCCTCGCTCATGCTCCACCAGCGCTGGATCGCCGAGTGCGTGCGTCGCGGCGTCTTTCTCACCTCGCACCACAACCACTTCATCAACGCGGCACTCACCGAGTCCGACATCGCCCGCACCCTGGACGTGGCTGACGAGGCGTTCCGCGTCATCCTCGCCGAGGGCGCCGCATGAGTGGGGTGCGGCGGGCCGCGGTCTTCGCCGCCTACGGCGCGCAGGGCCTCGGGTACGCCACCGTCGTCACGGCACTGCCTGCCCTCAAACACCGGGTCGGCATCGATGACACCATGGTGTCGATCCTCCTGCTGAGCACCGCGATCGCGGCAGCAGCGGGGTCGGTGCTGGCTGACCTCATCGCCGTGCGCTGGGGAAGCCGGCAGGCTCTGGCCACCGGTCTGCTCGCGCAGGCTGCTGCCCTCGTGCTGGTCAGCGTGAGCGATTCCCTTCCCCTGCTGGCAGCGGCGGTGGGGGTGTACGGCGTGGGACTGGGTGCGGTGGATGCAGCATCCAACATGCAAGGTGCCCTCAGCCAGCGCACGTCGAAGTTCCCGATCTTCGGGCGCCTGTATGCGGCATACACGACAGCAGCAATCGTGGCCACGCTGGCGACCTCAGCGATCCTCGCCGGGGGTCTTCCCCCGATGACGACCCTGATCATCGCCGCTGTGGCGCAGGCTGCAGTCGCACTGTGGGGCATCCGCGCTTTCCACCCCGAGCGGGCTGCGCACCGCGTGCACGACGATCACGCCACGCGCACGCCGCTGCCCCGCCGGGCGATCTGGGCAGTGGGAACCCTCGTGTTCGCAGCCTTCATCGTCGACTCGGCTGTCTCCAGTTGGAGCACGCTCTACCTGGCCGATGGATTGCAGGTGGCTCCGGGGCTGACACCGCTCGGCTACGGCGGGTATCTGCTTGCCGTCCTGGTGGTGCGCCTTGCCACCGACCCGCTCGTGCGGCGCATCGGACGCACGCGCGTGGGCATCGGGGCAGTCATCCTGGGAACCGCCGGCGCGCTTATTGTCGCGCTGTTTCCCACCCTCCCGGGTGCGGTCATCGGCTTCACCGCCATGGGGGCAGCAGCGGGAGCACTCGTCCCGATCGCCTTCAGCCGCGCCGGTGAGCTCCTTCCATCCCGCAGCGACGAGGTCATTGCGCGCGTGAACCTCTTCAACTACGGCGGCGCGATCATCGGCGCTGTGGCCCTGGGGCTACTGGCATCGGGCGCGGCGCTAGGACCCGCCTTCCTCATCCCGGGACTGCTGTTGGCAGCATCCTCACCGGTGCTGCGCGTGCTGCACCGCACCGGTGAGGCATCTCAGGCCGAGAGCACCCCGGCTGCCTGAGCTGCAGCTCCCAGAGCCACGTACTCACCGGGCGCCGGTACCTCCACGGGTATCCCGAACACCAGGGGCGCCACCTCGCGGACGGCGGCGGATTGCGCTCCGCCGCCGATGAGGAGTGCACGGCGCAGGGGCACACCCAGCGCGCGCAGGGCATCCAGTCCTGCACTGAGCCCGGACAGCATCCCTTCCACGGCAGCGCGGGCCAGATTCTCTCGCGTCGTGGAGGCAAGAGTCATGCCGGTGAGGGCAGCTGTCGCATCGGGCAGGTTCGGCGTGCGCTCACCCTCGAAGTACGGCACCAAGACGAGACCCCCGGCGCCGGGTGGGGCAGCCAGGGCGAGCTCGCTCAGACCGTCGTGGTCGACGCCGAGGAGGCCAGCGACGGCGTCGAGAACCCGCGCCGCGTTGAGGGTTGCGACCAGCGGGAGGAAATGGCCGTCGGCGTCGGCGAAGCCTGCCACCGTGCCGGAAGAGTCGATCGTGCGCCGCTCACTGACGGCGAAGACCGTGCCGCTGGTACCGATCGAGACCACCACGTCACCGGTGCCGGCACCGACCCCGAGTGCGGCGCCAGCGTTGTCGCCGGCACCGGGAGCCACGCGCCTGCCTGCCTCATCACTCACCCACTCACGCGGGCCCAGCACCCGCGGCAACACAGCATCGTGACCCAGGCCCTCGTGCAGCAACTCCCGGTCGTACCCGTCCACGCCAGGCGCCCACGCGTCGGGGCTCCAGTACCCCGTTCCCGAGGCATCCGAGCGGTCGGTGACAAGCTCATCGAGGACGGGGCCGAGCGAGGACTCGTCAACGGGACCGTAGCCGCGCAGACGCCACGTGAGCCAGTCGTGCGGAAGCGCCACTGCAGCAACCAGTGCCGCGGCGCGCGGCTCATGATCACGCAACCACCGGAGCTTGGTGAGGGTGAAGGAGGCTACCGGAACGAGACCCGTTCGCTCGGCCAGCTCGGCAGCACCGAACTGGGCGATGAGGTCGGTCGCGGCAGCAGCGGAACGGGTGTCGTTCCACAGCAGTGCGGGCCGGATGACGCGGCCATCGGCATCCAGCACAACCATGCCGTGCTGCTGGCCACCGATCGACCACGCAGCGACATCCTCGAGCCCGCCGGCCTGCGCGATAGCGCTCTGCAGCGCTTCCCACCACGCCTGGGGGTCGACCTCGGTGCCGGGCGGATGTGGCGCCCGCCCCTCGCGGACCACCACCCCGCTCTCGGCATCCGTGATGACAACCTTGCACGACTGCGTCGACGAGTCGACGCCCATCACCAGTGTCATCGGGTCAGCGTGCACCCATGAGGTGCTCGGTGGCCAGCTGCTGGAGCCGCACGAAACCGAAGCCCTTGCCTCCGAAGTACTGCGCCGGGTCGAAGTCCTCGTAGGCCGACCGGTCTGCGAGCAGATCGTCGTAGGACTCGCCCTCGCCGAGGGTCGTCACCGACAGCTCGGGCACGCGGGATGCGGCGAGCGCCTCCTGCACCTCTGGGTCGGCCCGGAATGCCTGCGCCCGCTCCTTGAGCAGGAGGTAGGTACGCATGTTGGCGGCGGCGGAGTCCCAGACCCCGGTCTCGTCCTCGGTGCGGCTGGGCTTGTAGTCGAAGTGGCGGGGCCCCTCGTAAGCGGGTCCGCCGTTCGGGCCGCCGTTCTCCAGCAGGTCCACCAGGGCGAAGGCGTTGTGCAGGTCGCCGTGGCCGAACACGAGATCCTGGTCGTACTTGATGCCCCGCTGGCCGTTGAGATCGATGTGATAGAGCTTGCCGTGGTACAGCGCCTGAGCGATACCGGCGGCGAAGTTCAGGCCCGCCATCTGCTCGTGGCCGACCTCGGGGTTGAGGCCCACCAGCTCCGGACGCTCGAGCGACTCGATGAAGGCGAGGGCGTGACCGACGGTGGGCAGCAGGATGTCGCCGCGCGGCTCGTTGGGCTTGGGCTCGATGGCGAAGCGGATGTCGTAACCCTTGTCGGTGACGTAGTCGCCGAGCAGGTTCACCGCCTCGCGGTAGCGCTCGAGGGCGGCACGGATGTCTTTCGCGGCGTCGTACTCGGCGCCTTCCCGTCCGCCCCACATGACGAAGGTCTTCGCGCCGAGCTCGGCGGCGAGGTCGAGGTTGCGCAGCACCTTGCGCAGGGCGAATCGGCGCACCTGACGGTCGTTGGAGGTGAAGCCACCGTCCTTGAAGACGGGCGCCGAGAAGAGGTTCGTGGTGACCATGGGGATGATCAGACCGGTGTCGGCCAGCGCGCCTTTGAGGCGGTCGATCTGGGTCTGGCGTTCGGCATCCGTGGACCCGAAGGCGAAGAGGTCGTCGTCGTGGAAGGTCAGGCCGTAGGCCCCGAGCTCGGCGAGCTTCTCGACGGCGTGGACGACGTCAAGCGCCGGCCGAGTGGGTCCACCGAACGGATCTGCCCCGTTGTAGCCGATGGTCCAGAGGCCGAAGGAGAACTTGTCGGCGGGGGTGGGGGTGGGCATGACTGCTCCTTTGCACGAGGCACACGGATAATTGTTGCGAGCAACAACCTATACCACGACGGATGCTGCCGCTATCCCCTACAGTGAACGCATGCTCGAGCCGGGAAACGACAGCGTGAGAACCCGCAATCTCGCACGCATCCTCGGGCAGGTCCATCTCGAGGGGCCCCGGTCACGGGCAGCGTTGACTCTCGCTACCGGGCTCAACCGGTCCACGATCGCCGACCTCGTGGCCGAACTGTGCACAGCAGGCCTGGTGACCGAGACCGCCCCCGACCCTTCCCGGCGTGTCGGGCGACCGTCGCCCATCGTCGCCGCCGACCCACGGGTCGTCGCGATAGCGGTCAACCCCGAGGTAGATGCCGTGACGATCGCGGCAGTCGCCCTCGACCAGTCGATAGCCGCTCGCCTTCGAATCGAGCGCTCCGAGCTCATCACTCCTGTCGAGACCGCCACCCTCGTGGCCGACACGATCGCCAGCTGGCGGAAGACGGAGCTCGCAGATCACCACATCGTGGGAGTCGGAGTCGCCGTTCCGGGGCTGGTGCGCGCCCGCGACGGACTGGTGCGTACCGCACCACACCTCGAGTGGCACGATGCGCCGATCCGCGAACTCGTTGCCCAGGCGACGGGTCTGGCGACAGCCGTCGACAACGACGCAACGCTCGGGGCGATCGCCGAGCATCTGTACGGCGCGGCGCGCGGACTCGATCACGTCGTCTACCTCAACGGCGGCGCGAGCGGTATCGGCGGCGGTCTCATCGTCCACGGGATGCCGGTGCGCGGCGTGTCGGGCTACGCCGGCGAGTTCGGTCAGAACCGCCCCGGCATCGCCGCCGCGACCGATCAACAAGCTCCCGACGGCGTCCTGGAAGACGAGGTCAGTCGCTCGCGACTCCTGCGGGCAGTCGGCCTGACAAGCGCTGACGACCCGACGCTGGCGGCAGCGCTGTCGACATCCGATGAGCCCGCCGTCGCAGCCGAAACGGACAGGCAACGGAGGGTCCTGGCGATAGCCCTAGCGAACGCCGTCAACGTCCTGAACCCTCGCGCGATCGTGCTCGGCGGCTTCCTGGCGATGCTCGCTGAGGGAGCAGCCGATCAGCTCACCGAGCTCGTTCGCGCGCAGTCGATGCCCGCGAACGCCGAAGACGTCGACATCCGCGCCGCAGTTCTCGCCGATGACCGGCTCTTGATCGGCGCAGCCGAGGCAGCCTTTGCTGCCCTGTTGGCAGATCCGCTCAGCCCGCTTTCGGATCGTCCTCGTCCGGCGGAAGCAGCGCACTAACCGCACTGAGCAACTCAACCTTGGTGAAGGGCTTGGTCACGACGGCAGAAAAGCCTTGCCCGCGGGCGTACTCGTGCTCGGCGGGGTCGGAGCGGGCGGTGAGAAGCAGCAGCGGCAGGGTCGCGAGCGAGTCATCTGACCGAACCGCCTGGGCTACGGCGATGCCGTCAAGACCTGGCATCATCCAATCGACAACCGCGAGGTCCGGTTTCGAGGCCTGGATCGCCCCGAGTCCAGCGGTTCCGTCGTAATACTCGTCGACATCGTGTCCTGCGCGCGCAAGCCTGATCGCGACGAGTCGGACGATGTCCGCGTCGTCATCAATGACGATGATGCGTGCCACGCGACCCTCCGTTCCGCAAAAGACTGCTCCAGACCTGCGAAAGGCCTTGCTGTGAGCCATGCTAGTCCGAAGGGGTGGGCAGGTCAGAAGGGATCGGAATGACGCGACCAAGCGTGGCGGCGACCATCGGTCAAGCCTCGCCCCTCTGGCGCGCAGCCCTCGTCTTCGGGCTGGTCGCGCTGAGCGGGGCGCTCGCCATCGTCTTCGCTCTCGAACAGCGTGGCGAGATGAACCTCGCGTGGTGGTGGCCGTCGGCGGCTGTCGGTGCAGTCGCGGCGGCAGCATCGCCGCTCCGGTGGCGCTGGCTCACCGTGATCGCGGTGGGTTTGGCCTCGGGCCTAGGCTCCGCGGTTGCCGACCGCCCGCTCTTGGTGGTCGTTCTGGGGTCACTGGGGGTCGCAGTCGAAGTGTGGGTGGTTGCGACAGCGGTCTCGCGCGAACAGGATCGACCCCGGCTGACAACACTGATGGATGTCGGTCGTTTCGCCATCGGGGCAATCAGCGGAGCAGCCATCGTCGGCGCGTTCGTGGGAGTCGCCCGCGAGTTCAGCGGCGGCAACTTCGTGGACGCCTTCTGGACGATCGGCGCGTCGCATCTCTCGGCGATGGTGCTGATCGCGCCGCTCGGGCTCATCGCCATCCCGCGCGCAGCATCCGCACGCTGGTGGCGCAGCGTCGTCCTCACCGTGGCCATGCTCGCCGCCACGGCTATCGCATTCTTCCCCGGCACACCTGTCGCCCTTCCGATCCTCGCCATGCCGCTCATGGCGTGGGCAGCGGTTGCCGAACCCATGTTCTTCGTCGCCGTGCAGCTTCTCGCGGTCGTTGGCACAGCCGCGGAGCTGACCGTCATCGGCGGGGGAGCGTACGCCGCCGCCAGCTCAGAGCTTCCGACAGCGACGGCGCTCCAGGTCTTCACGATCTGCCTCGGCGCGACCACTCTCGCGATCTCGGCTTCGCAGAACGACAGACGCGCACTCGAGAACAGACAGATGGCGGTATCGCACCTGCTTCACGACGCGTTCCGGCAGTCCAAGAGCGGGTTCGCGATCCTCCAAGAGGACAGCCCAGGCAAGTACTCCGTTCTGGAAGTCAACGCCTCGGCGGTCGTCCTGCTGCGCAGCGAGTTCGAACGCGCGGATACGGGGCGCTGGCGCCTTCGCGAGGATGCGCTCCTGCGACCGTCGCTTGCCGAGGCCACCTACGACGTGTCGGTGACCGTGGACTGGGAGGAGGTCGCGACGGGAAACCCGCCGGCCACCATTACGATCGATGCCGTAAACCGCTCGGGCTTGAACCGCGTGCTCCTCGTCTCGGTGCAGGACCTGCGGCCGCTTCGTGAAGCGGAGCTCGAGATGGAGTGGCGGTTGGAGCGCGAACGCCAGGTGAGCCGAACGTTCCAGGCCCTCACACAGCAGAAGGTCGACTTCGTCGCGAGTGTCACGCACGAGTTGAGGACCCCGATCACATCGATCCTCGGATTCGCCGAAGAGCTCAGCGACACGACCGACGACCCGAACGTACGCGAACAGGTCGACGTGATCCTCCGAAACGCGACGCGGCTGCGCGGCGTGATCGACGATGTGCTGCTGGTCTCAAAGCTCAGCCGAGGGCCTGCGACAGCTGACGCTCTGCCCGTCACGGATGCAGGGCTCGCGCTGCAGCGCAGCGTCGAAGACGCGAAGCACAGTATCCAGCAACGTCACCTTCGGGTTGCCGCTGAGATCGAGGCAGATCTGCCCGTTCACGGCCGGGAGATCGACCTGACGCGCGTTTTCACCAACATCCTCACCAACGCGATCAAGTTCTCGCCGGATCGCGGGACGATATCGATCGTTGCGTACCGTACCGAGCATCAGGTGGTCGTCACGGTCTCGGACCAGGGCGAGGGTATCGCCGAGGAGGACCTGACTCACATCTTCGATCGGTTCTATCGAAGCTCCTCGAGCACGAGCCGCGGGGTGCCGGGGACAGGTCTCGGCCTCGCGATCGTCAAGGAGCTGCTGTCGGCCATGGACGGCCGGATTGAGTTGGCTCGCGCAGAGCCGGCGGGCACGTGCGCGCAGATCACTCTTCCGATCGCTGACACGGAACCACCCGAGCTCTCCAGCGGCATGAGCTCCTGACCACCGGCTGCGACCCCGGAATCGTGCAGGAAGGGGACGTCACGAGCCTTTGCCCGGGGGTCATACCCGGGCCACCCGACGAGGGGCATCCGTTCATCCGCCACGAATATCGTGCCGGCCATGGGTGCGTGGAGTGGTGAGCCGTTCGGCAACGATATCGCGGCTGACTGGGCATGGGAACTCGAAGACGAGTCGGACTGGAGCTTCGTCGACGAAGCGTTGACGGAGGCCCTGGAGGACGGCGAGGAGATCGATCACGACACGGCGATCATCGCCGTCGCCGCAGCCGAAGTCGTCGCGCACGGTCTCGGGCATGCGACGCAGCGGGACGCGTACACCGAGGAAGTCGACTCGTTCATCGCGCGCGTGGGCCGCCCGACCGAAGACACCGTCGCTCTCGCGATCGCCGCTTTGGTCGCCGCCTGCGGGCCCGGCAGCGAGCTGGCGGCAGACTGGGCAGGGACGGGTGATCCGGGCTGGGATGAGTCGATCGAGCACCTTCGCGCCGCGCTCAGCGGCTGAGGGATCCTCATCGAGCGCTAGGGTGGTGACTCGTCAGCGAGCAGGGAGGACCGATGAGATCGCGGTTTCCGCAGTCCGTCTACCGCCATGGCTCCGAGCCGGATGTCCGATTCACGCTAGCCAATGAACGAACATTCCTTGCCTGGATCCGCACGGCGCTTGCGCTGATCGCGGGCGGCGTCGCCCTCGAGGTGCTCGGGTTGGCCCTGCACCCGGGCCTGCGGTTGGCAGCGAGCCTCGTGCTCATCGTCGTGGGCATGATCACCCCCGTTTTGGCTTGGCTCGGATGGCAAAGCAGCGAGCGGGCGCTGAGACTGGGTACGCCCCTGCCCGGCTCGCTTCTGGGCGCCGTCACGGGCGTTGCCGTGACGGTATCGGCAGCACTCATCCTGCTGGCGATCCTCTTCGCCTGAGGCGGTACGCGTGAGCGGCGACCTCTTCGACCGAGGACTGCAACCCGAGCGGACTGAACTGGCCCGGCGGCGGACCGCGCTGAGCATCGCGGTCGGATCTGTCGTCGCGATGCGACTGTTGCCCGCTGCCCTGGGAAGCGGATGGTGGATCGTGCCCGGCATCCTCGGAGTGATCTTCTCGGTGGTTCTGTGGGCATGGTCCCGCCGCCGCTACGAGAGCGTGTCGTTCGCGACTGTAGCGGCACAGGATCACACCCTCGTTCCTGACGGCGCACTCCTGATGACGCTGGCGGTGGTCGTGACGCTCATCGGGGCGCTGGGAGTCGTCGTGCTCGTCGCACTACCGCTCTACTGACGACCTCGGCGGGGCGGTCGTTGCGCGAGGGATGAGCTGCGTAGCAAGTCGGACATGGCGCTCGGGCGGTTCTTCGCCGTTCATGAGAGTCGTCAACAGCGACATGGCCGCCGCTCCCAGGCGCCGCATGGGCTGACGAACGGTGGTCAGCGGCGGCGACATCCGCGACGCTTCCAGCACGTCGTCGAAACCGATCACCGACAGATCGCGCGGGACCTCCAGCCCGATCTCCCGCGCGACCTCGATGATGCCGATGGCCGACAGGTCGTTGGCGGCGAAGACGGCGGTCGGGCGACGTGGTGACTCCAGCAGCGACAGAGCAGCGGTGCGCGCAGCATCCTGCTCATAGAAGCCGACACGCACGACGTCGGCGTCGTAGGGGATCCCCGCATCGGCCAACGCGCGGCGATACCCAGCGTCTCGGGCGCGCGAGGAGCGCAGGTCTGGTCGCCCGGCGACGAACCCGATGCGGCGGTGCCCGAGTTCGATCAGGTACTTGACTGCCGAGACAGCTCCGCCAAAGCTGTCCGCCTCGACGGTCGGCACGCCATCACCCGGACCAACGTGTGGGTCGATAGCGACGACCGGGATGTCGGCGACGATCGACTCCACGGTGGGTGTCACGATGATCGCACCATCGATGAGGCTCCCCGCCAGTCGCGCGAGCGACGTGTTCTCCCATCCGGCTCCGTGTACACGCCGCGCTGTGCTGTAGGCGAGCACGTCGAGCTCTAGTGACTCCGCAGCAGCCCCCACGCCCTTGAGGACTTCGGCGCTGAACGGCTCGAACTCGGCGACCAGAACACCGACGACACCCGTGCGCACACCGCGCATCCGGCTGGCAACGAGACTCGATTCGTAACCCATCTCGGCGACCACCCGCATGACCTTCTCGACGGTCTCGGGTGCCACCCCGTAACGCCCGTTGACGGCCTTAGAGACGGTGGCCACCGACACTCCCGCCGCGGTTGCGATATCGGTGATCGTCGGACGTCTCGCCATGAATGGTCACCCTAGCGGATGTTGAAAAGGTTTTCGAAAACGTTTGACATGTCTTGACCGACCTGGCGACAATGTTCCCACGTCGCCCCCCACGGGCCGCGAGACACGGACGCTCGCCCACATGCACCGTGTCCACGCAGCGGCGGCTCGACGAACGAGCCGCTCCTCAATGAAGAGAACAGGTGAGAATCACATGAAGTACAGCAAAGTACTCACAGCGTCGGCCGCTTTGGCCGTCGGCGCACTCGCGCTCAGCGGATGCAGTGGCTCCGGCGGCGAGTCCGACGACGGAACCGTCACGATGTCGCTGTGGCAGAACTCCACGACCGGTCCGGGACAGCAATTCTGGATAGACGCGATCGCAGCGTTCGAAGAAGCCAACCCGGGCGTCACGATCGAGATGCAGTCCGTGCAGAACGAAGACATGGACGGCAAGCTACAGACCGCACTGAACGCGGGAGATCCGCCGGACATCTTCCTGCAGCGAGGCGGCGGCAAGATGACCGCTATGGTCAACGCCGGCCAGCTGATGGATCTGACCGGCCTGATCTCCGATGAGATCAGGAGCGAGATCCCCGAGGGGTCATTCGCCGCGGAGACCTACCAGGACAAGGTCTGGGCGATGCCTCTCTCGGTGCTGCCCGGCGGCTTCTTCTACAGCCAAGACGCGTTCGACAACGCGGGCATCACCGGCACACCCGAGACGATCGGAGACCTCGAGTCCGCTGTCGAGGCACTCAAGGCGACCGGGATCGCCCCGATCGCACTTGGAGCAAAGGATGCGTGGCCTGCCGCGCACTGGTACTACTTCTTCGCGTTGCGCGAGTGCAGCCCGGCCGTCATCGAGGCGACGGGGGATTCGAAGGACTTCTCTGACGAGTGCTGGCTGCGCGCAGCGGAGGACCTTGCCGACTTCAACTCGATCAACCCCTTCAACGAGGGCTTCCTCACCACTCCCGCCCAGCAGGGCGCGGGAAGCTCGGCCGGCCTGATCGCCAACCGGCAGGCGGCTATGGAACTCATGGGTGCGTGGGACCCGGGCGTGATCGCCTCCCTCACCCCCGACGAGCAGCCACTGCCTGACCTCGCGTGGTTCCCCTTCCCGGAGATCTCCGGCGGAGACGGTGAGCCAGGCTCCATGATGGGTGGCGTCGACGGATACTCGTGCTCCGCCCAGGCTCCCGCTGAATGCGCCGACTTCCTGAACTTCGTTGCCAGCGCCGACCAGCAGATCGCGTACTACGAAGCCTTCCAGTCGCCGCCGGTGAACACCGTCGCACAGGAGGCGGTCACCGAGCCGTACCTGCAGCAGATCCTCGAGGCGTACAACAACGCCCCATTCGTCTCGCAGTGGCTCGACACGGTCCTGGGCCAGAACGTCGGGAGCGCCCTGAACGTGGCGGTCGTCGACCTGCTCGCCGGCGGAACCACGCCGGAGGACTTCGTGGCCACCATCAACACGGCGGGCGCGCAGGGCTGAGCATGTCAATTCGCGAGATGTCCTCCGCTGAGGACGCTTCCGATCTCGCGCAGCACGACGGGGGCGGCGTCCAGACGCCGCCCCCGTCAACGCCGCGCAGGCGACGGGGCCTCGGCTGGTCGGGTCGACTCGAGGTCCTGATCCTGGCGGGCCCCGCCGTGATCTTCTTCCTGGGGTTCGTGCTGCTGCCCGTGATCATGGCCGCCTACTATGGGTTCTTCCGCTGGTCGGGCTACGGCCCGGCGACGGATTTCGTCGGCCTGCAGAACTACTTCGTCATCTTCAGCGACCCGAACTTCCAGCAGGCGCTCTACCACAACGGCTTCATCGTCGTGGCATCGCTGGTCATGCAGGGTCCCATCGCGATTCTGCTCGCTCTGCTGTTGAACCGCCGGATGCGCGGACAGTCAGTCATCCGCGTACTGATCTTCGTCCCGTATGTGATCGCCGAGGTCGTCGTCGGCACGGGTTTCAGCCTCATGCTCGCGACCAACGGCGCAGCCAACGGGTTCCTCGACAAGCTCGGGCTCGGATTCCTCACCCAAGACTGGCTCTCCGACCCACAGATCGCCATCTGGACCCTCATGGGGATCCTGACCTGGAAATATGTCGGCTTCGCCGTCATCCTGTTCCTCGCCGGGCTCCAGGGCATCCCCGAGGAGCTGTACGAGGCTGCGGCGATCGACGGCGCGTCATACTGGCAGATCCAGCGAAGGATCGCGCTGCCCCTGCTCGGACCGACCCTGCGCATTTGGGCGTTCCTCTCGATCATCGGCGCACTGCAGCTGTTCGACCTCGTCTACATCATCTGGGGCCAGTACGTGTCCTCTGTCGCCGGCACCAACACGATGGCGATCTACATGGTCGCCACGGGCCGCAACGCCGGCAACTTCGGCTACGGCAACGCTGTTGCCGTCGTCATCTTCCTGATCTCGCTCGTGGTGGCCCTCGTATACCAGCGCTTTGTGCTGCGGCGCGATACGGCCGGAGCGATCACCGAGAGGGGTGCCGGATGAGCACCATGACCCGCACGGCACGCCGCTCCCGTCAGCGCACGCGCAGCCCGCTCCCCTGGGGCTCACCCACCGTCTACTTCGTCGCCCTGGTCGTCATCGCCCTGATGCTCGGCCCCGTCATCTACATCATCCTGGGCGGCTTCCGGTCTAACTCCCAGATCACGGTCGACCCGGCGGGATTCCCGAGCCCCTGGGTGCTCGAGAACTACATCGACGTCGCCACGAGCGGTCGCTTCTGGGGTCAAGTCCTCAATTCGACCATCGTCGCCCTCGCGACGACGATCGGAGCGGTCGCGATGGGTCTGGCGGCCAGCTATGTGATCGCAAGGTACTCCTTCCGGGGACGCGGAGCGCTCTACGCCCTCTTCGCCGCAGGACTGATGTTCCCGATCACCGTCGCCATCACCCCGCTATACATCGTGGTGCGCACACTCGGCCTCATGAACACTCTCCCCGGCGTCATCCTGCCGCAGATTGCGTTCGCGCTCCCGACGACCGTCATCATCCTCGTGCCGTTCCTGCGCGCGATCCCGGACGAGATCCAGGAAGCTGCCTACATCGACGGATGCGGACGGCTGTCGTTCTTCTGGCGGATGATCATCCCGCTCGCAGTGCCCGGGGTGATCACCGTCGGCATCCTCGCGTTCATCGGGAGCTGGAATGCGTATCTGCTGCCGCTGTTCATCCTCAACAATGAGGCGCAGTTCACGCTGCCGCTAGGCGTCCAATCCTTCTCCTCGCAATACTCGGTGGACACCGCGAAGGTCCTCGCCTTCACGTCTCTGTCGATGATTCCCGCGCTTGTGTTCTTCAGCCTCTTCGAACGCCGCATCGTCGGCGGTCTCACTGGAGCCGTGAAGGGCTGACCCCGCCCGGGTACCGCGGCCGCGGTACCCGCTTGACCGAAGGAACTGTGCTCGTGCTCGATGAACCCACTCCCCCCGTCAGCGATCGTGTGCGATCGCTTCACGGCGAGATGACCCTCGACGAGAAGCTCGCGCAGCTCGTCGGATTCTGGGTCGATCAAGGCGACGACATCGTCGCTCCGTTACAGGGCGAAATGGCCACCTCTACGCTCTACGCGGATGCCTCGGCTCATGGGATCGGTCACCTCACCCGTGTCTATGGCACTCGGCCCGTCGATCCGATCGAGCGGGCGCAGTGGCTGTGGAGCGAGCAGAAGCGACTTCGCGAGCTGTCGCGCCTGGGGATTCCGGCGATTGTCCACGAGGAGTGCCTGACGGGATTGGCTGCCTGGCAGGCAGCGACCTTCCCCACGCCGCTTGCCTGGGGCGCCGCGTTCGACCCGGCCCTGGTCGCCGAGATGGCCGCGGTGATCGGTGGGTCGATGCGGGAGCTCGGCATCCATCAGGGGCTCGCCCCGGTGCTCGACGTCGTTCGGGATCCCCGCTGGGGACGAGTGGATGAGTGCATCTCGGAGGACCCCTACGTCGTGGGAGTCCTCGGGACCGCGTACGTGCGCGGGCTGCAGTCGCAGGGCGTGCACGCGACACTCAAGCACTTCGTCGGTTACTCGGGTTCGCAGGCGGGACGAAACCACGCGCCCGTGCACGCCGGGCCGCGCGAGCTGGCGGATGTCTACCTTCCACCGTTCGAGATGGCCGTCATCGAGGGCGGAGCCCGGTCGGTCATGAACTCCTATGCCGAGATCGATGGGCTCCCCGCTGCCGCCACCCCCGCGTACCTCACCGACGTGCTGCGCGGTCGCTGGGGGTTCGACGGGGTGACCGTCGCCGATTACTTCTCGGTCGCCTTCCTCCACACGATGCACCAGCTGGCCGCCGATCGCGGTGAGGCTGCCGTTCTCGCGCTGCGCGCTGGCGTGGATGTCGAGCTGCCCACCGGTGACGCGTACACGGCACCGCTTCGCGAGCTGATCGTGCAGCATCCGGAGCTTGTCGCCCTTGTCGACCGCGCCGTCCTGCGCGTGCTCTCGCAGAAGGAAGAGCTGGGGCTCCTGGACGAGCAGTTCGAGACGCCCCCGACGGCCGTCGCCCTCGACTCCCCCGTCCACCGGGACCTCGCCCGGCGCCTTGCCGAGGAGTCGGTGGTGCTGCTTCGAAATGACGCGCTGCTGCCGCTGGGCGCAGCCCCGGGTCTGCGGATCGCGGTCAGCGGACCGAACGCGGCGGGGCATGCAGCACTGATGGGGTGCTACTCGTTCGCGAACCACGTGCTCGCCCATCATCCAGAGACCCCGCTCGGGTTCGACGCACCCAGTGTCCTCGATGGCATCCGTGAGCGCTTCGCGGCCGCCGACATCACCTTCTCGGCCGGGTGTGCCGTCGAAGGCGATGACCGGTCCGGATTCGCAGCTGCCGTTGCGGATGCCGAGGATGCCGATGTCGCCGTCGTCGTGGTCGGAGACAGCGCGGGCCTGTTCGGTCGCGGGACGGTGGGGGAGGGCAACGACGTCTCCAGCCTGGACCTGCCCGGCGTCCAGCGGGAGCTCATCGCCGCGATCGCCTCAACCGGAACCCCTGTGGTGCTCGTTGTGCTGAGCGGGCGCCCCTACGCCCTGGACTGGGCACTGGATGGACCGGATGCCGTCGGCGCTGTCGTGCAGGCCTTCTTCCCCGGCGAAGAAGGTGGACGCGCCCTGGCACGCATCCTGGCCGGTGACGTCTCGCCGTCTGGTCGACTGCCGGTCTCCCTGCCGCGGTCGGCTGGCGCCCAGCCCTACAGCTACCTGCATCCCCTGCTGGGAGGGCCGTCCGAGATCACGACTGCCAATAGCACGCCCGTTCGCCCTTTCGGGTTCGGTCTCAGCTACACGAGCTTCCAGTACACCGATCTGTCGGCGCCGGAGACGGCACCGACGAGCGGCGAGCTCGGCGTCAGCGTCACCGTTACCAACATCGGGAAGCGCGGGGCCACGGATGTCGTTCAGCTCTACGCCCACACCCCGTATCGGTCGACGACGCGGCCGGTCGCGCAACTCATCGGCTTCGAGCGGGTCGCGCTGGAACCCGGACAGAGCGCGATCGTCACGTTCGACGTCCCGAGTGGACGATTCGCAGCCGCCGGAGTAGACCTGATCCGCCGGGTCGAGCCCGGCACGGTCGAGCTCTGGGTGGGGACGGCATCCGACCGCGCGGCATCCGGCTCCACGACGCTGGTGGGCGAGGCGCACGATGTTGCCCTCTCCGATCGGCGAGTCACGCGGGCCCGGTCGACGGTGTCACCTGCGGCGCAGCCCTCGCCGGAGCTCTCGGCCACCAGCTGAGAACACCTCGGAACGCGTCAGCCGCGCTCTGTCAACCGGGTGGTGCACACGGCCGTGCGCAGCGATGCTGAGGGCCGACCCACGGAAGGGAGCTCGCTATGACGAACCCCACCCACAAGACCCTCGCGTCCCGCACAAACAGTGCCAGCGGCAACCCCGACACCCAGCCTCCCGTCTCGCAACTCCACGATGACCGGGAGAGTCCTCTCGCCGAGCGTGCGCTCAGGCGACGGCTACGCCGCGACGTCGGGACGGATGCCGCGCGTGATGCCGCAGACCCGACCACCCAGAGTCGACCGAGGATGGCGATGAACGCCCCGAACGTCCACGACGAGGTGACGGGCATTCTCGCGCAGACGCGCATGGACCACCCCCGAGCGAACCGGCGCCGCCTTCGCGAGGTTCTTCAGGAGCGGCTGTGCCAGGCCGGAATCGACATGCCGGCCGACGAGGTCGACGCGTTCGTTCGGGCGGTGCCGACTGACGAAAGCCAGGACTAGACCCGTCGCGGGCGCGCTCTTCCCCCCGGCTCACCCCGCTGGCAGACTGACGCCATGTTGATCGTCACAACCAACGACGTCCCCGGTCACACCATCACCGCCGTGCACGGCGAGGTCTTCGGGCTCACCGTGCGTTCACGGCACATCGGCGCAAATATCGGCGCCTCGTTCAAGGCTTTGGCTGGCGGAGAACTCAAGGGCATCACGGAGTTGCTGCACGAGACCCGCATCGAGGCCCTCTCGCGGTTGTCGGCCGAGGCAGAGGGCAAGGGCGCGAACGCCGTCGTCGCCTTCCGGTTCGAGACCAACGACTATGGCGACAGCGGCGGT